>JAHELX010000095.1 GCA_024643945.1 Anaerolineales bacterium | reverse complement strand
TGTTGAGGAGCAAAACGAAAAGTTCTATCGCCAATATTTCGGGGGTTGGGGGATTGTGGCCCATTACTTATTGCGGGAAGTCCCTGCCGGTTGCGATCCACTGAGTCCTGAGAATATTTTGGTTTTCGCTGCCAGCGTTTTGACCGGCACTGCCATCCCGGGGGCAGGGCGTAACAGTGCCGGGGCTAAATCCCCGCTCACCGGCGGCTTTGGCGCCAGCGAAGGCGGTGGGGATTGGGGGGTCAAGCTCCGCTGGGCCGGATACGATGCGCTCGTGATCGCCGGGCGGTCGGAAAAACCGGTCTATCTGTGGATAAACAACGACACAGTTGAACTACGAGATGCCTCCCACCTGTGGGGTCTGGAGGCTTACGAAGCCCAACAGGTTATCCACAATGAAGTAAGGGATGGGCGGGCAAGTACTGCCCTCATTGGGCCCGGCGCCGAGCGGCTGGTCCGTTTTGCCTGCATTGCCCTGGACCTGCACGATTTCCTGGGTCGGACCGGCCTGGGCGCAGTCATGGGAGCCAAGAAATTGAAGGCGATTGCCGTCAATGGCAAGACGCGACCAGAAGTAGCCGACCAGGCGGCAGTTATGGACACGGCGCGTTGGATGCGTGACAACTATGAAGCGTCTTTGGGCACGATGCAGGAAATGGGCACTGCACGCGGTGTTCCTGTTCTCAATGCTGCCGGCGGCTTGCCGACCCGCAATTTCCGCGAAGGCAGCTTTGAAGGATACGAAACCCTCTCGGGCAGATACATGACGGATACCATCCTGGTTGACCGGGAGAGCTGCTATGCCTGCCCTGTGCATTGCAAGCGCGTGGTCGAAGTAGACGAAGATGGGCTGGCGGTCAGTCGTGCGTATGGTGGGCCGGAGTACGAAACCATTGGCGGATTTGGGTCCGGGTGTGGCATCAGCGACATCAAGATGGTGGCCAAAGCCAACGAGATTTGTAACCAGCATACCCTCGACACTATATCGGCCAGCCTCATGGTTTCAGGCACGATGGAATGTGCCGAGAGGGGTCTGCTGCCGGCTGACCTGATCCAGGGGCTCGACCTGCGTTTTGGCTCGGCCCAGGGACTGCTGGGGCTCCTGGAGCAAATAGTCAAGCGAGAAGGGTTGGGGGATATCCTGGCGGAAGGGCCCCGAGGTGTTGCGGAGAAACTAGGAGAGGAGGTGGCCTCTTACTTCCTGCACGTGAAAGGACAGCCACTCCCGCTGCATGAGCCTCGCTGGAAGACAGGTATGGGGCTGGGGTATGTGCTTTCTCCAACCGGTGCCGATCACATGCACAATATGCATGATTCCTTCTACACCAATGAAGAATCCCCTGCCTTTAATGCAGTCCGCAATATGGGCATTTTGGATGCCGTAGACACCTTTGAGCTTAGCCCCGCCAAGGCAAGATTATTCGTCTACATGATGCTCAACAAGTCCGTCAATAATAACCTGGCGTTGTGTTCATTTATGCCTTACACTCTCGACATGATGGTTGATCAGGTCAAGGCTGCGACCGGCTGGAACGTGTCTAACTGGGAGCTGCTCAAGGCGACAGAACGCGCCCTCAATATGGCCAGAGCTTTCAACGCACGTGAGGGCTTCACGGCGGCTGACGACATTCTGCCCAATCGGGTTTTCGAGCCACTGGAAGGAGGCCCGCTCAAAGGCAAGAAACTGGACCGCGACCAATTCTTCGAGACGCGGGCAATCACCTACGATATGTTGGGTTGGGATCGGCAAGCGGGAGCTCCAAAACGCTGGAAGCTTTTTGAGCTCGGATTAGACTGGGTGGTTGACGATTTAGAGAAACACGGGGTTCTGAAGCGTGATGCATAGTGCCTATGTGAAAATGGCCGAAACAAGGGAGGCATTCCCTCAATGATCGTCTCCGAAGATGATGCCAAGAGGCTTTTGGCGCGCTATGGACTTCAGACGCCGCCCGGCAGAGCCGCCTATACACTCGACGAAGCTATGGCTATCGCGGAGGAGTTAGAGGGCGCAGGGGTCGTCAAGGCACTGGTCCCCAGTGGTGGGCGGGGCAAAGCGGGCGGCGTCAGGGTGTGCTCCTCGGTTGGGCAGGTTCGCGACGCCGCGCTGTCCTTGTTGGGCTGTCACTTGCTGGGGCATAGGGTAAGCAAAGTGCTGGTCGAGCAAGTGACACCAGCCACCCGAGAAATCTACGCGGGCGTGGTCGCCAATTCTGCGACCGCCATGATTGATCTGATTGTGAGTTTTTCGGGCGGTATTGAGGTTGAAACCACGGCTCCACGGAACGACAAAGGAACACTGCACATGGTGATCGAGCCGGGCGACGTGTTGCCTGTGCATCGGGTGCGCAGGTGGCTACGGCAGGCTCAGGTCGAGGATGTTGATCTGGCTGACCTGGCCGACGTCCTGGTCACCCTGTATCGTGCTGCGGCTGACCTGGACGCCATACTCCTGGAAGTCAATCCCCTGGCGCTGACCGACACGGGTTCCATGGTTGCCCTCGATTGTAAGCTGGAGGTTGACGACAACGGCCTGGTCCGCCAACCTGAATTGTTCGAGCTGTACCAGGCTTCGCTCAGTGAACGAGAGTCACGGGCACGGCAATTAGGGGTATCTTTCGTGCCGCTTGACGGTGACATTGCGGTTATCACCAGTGGCGCGGGCCTGGGCATGGCAACGCTGGACTTGCTGAAACGGGCCGGGCTTTCACCGGCGAATTTCCTGGATACAGGAGGAGGCATCTCGGAAACATTGATCAAAGGGTCGCTGGAGTTAATTATGGAACCCCCCGAGGTGAAAGGGGCACTCATCAATCTCTACGGCGGTATCAACCGCATGCTGGAGGCAGGCAAAGGAATCGCGGCTGCACTCAAGAACACCGAAGGGAATCGCCCCGTTGTGGTCAAAATCCTTGGCAATCAGCAGGAGGAAGCATGGGCCTTGCTGGAGCCTGAGCCCAATGTTCACGTCATTCGAGTGGTACAAACGGAACAAGCGGTGGCAAAGCTGGTCGAGTTGGTGGGGTAAGAGATGGCGACCATACTAATTGATCAAGAGACGCGTGCTGTCGTCCAGGGAATCACCGGCAAAGTAGGGCAGGTGCAAACCCATTGGATGCTCCAGGCTGGCACACGGCTGGTGGCCGGCGTCACACCAGGCCGCAGTGGGCAGCAGGTGGAAGGCTTGCCCGTGTACGGCACGGTGGCCGAAGCGGTTGAAAAGGAAGGTGCCAACGCATCGGTGATCTTCGTCCCGGCGCCATTTGCCAGAGATGCCGCCTTTGAAGCGCTGGACGCCGGATTGAGACTCGTCGTAATCGTCACAGAGTACATTCCCATGCGTGATACGATGGAGATCAAGGCACGAGCCCGATGGGCAGGAGCAACAGTGATTGGGCCCAACTGCCCGGGTATCTTTGTGCCCGGCGTGGGCAAGTTGGGCATTATGCCGGCTAACATCTTTCGCCAGGGGGACATCGGCGTGGTGGGGCGCAGTGCAACCCTCTCCTACGAGGTGATCGGCAATCTAACGGACGCTGGCCTTGGACAAAGGGCCGCGGTGGGTATTGGGGGTGATGCGGTGGTTTGCACCGGTTTCGCCGACGTTCTGAAACTTTTCGAGGGCGATGAGGCCACACAAGCAGTCGTCCTGGTTGGCGAGATTGGTGGTTCGGCGGAAGAGCAAGCCGCAGAATACATCGCCACAATGAGCAAGCCGGTGGTGGCGCTCATCGCCGGGCGAGCTGCGTCGCCCGGACGTCGCTTCGGTCATGCAGGAGCCATCATACGCGCCGGCAGTGGTGGGGCAGAGCAGAAGATCAGTGCCTTACACGAGGCGGGAGCTTCTATTGCCGAGACGCCAGCGGAGATTCCGGCTTTATTGAAGAGGCGCATGAGATAGCAACTCTGGTACCCTTTCACACAACAAACATGGATCTTCTAGGCCTACCGGTAGCTGACAAAAGTCAAGATCAATTTCGTGAATGGGCACTAGTACCCTGTCAACCATGATTTGGCAGGTAAGGACAGTCGCCATGGGCGTCAAATGAACCGATCAATTTAGCTTTGACAGGGCACTAGTTAGTGCGTTGAAGGGATGGAACAGGAGTGGAGTCTCGGCCGGTCATAATGGTGCACGTCAAGCTGCTGGGCTTCTTAGCACAACTGGGCGGCCAAACCGAACTTGAGCTGAGGATTGAACCTGGCGCAACGCTGGCCGATGTTATTCACCTGGTTGCAGAGCGATTAGGACCGGACTTTCGGAGGGCAGTTTTGGACTGGCATGGTAACTTGCATGGCGGAATGGAGGTGCTGCTCGACAGGCAACATATTTCAGCCCGAAAAATCTCAGAGATCACCCTATGGGATGATAGCCATCTGGTTATCATGCCGCTGGTAGGTGGTGGGCAAGACAGCAACACCCAAGGAGGAAGACCATGTTTCAAGGTGGATACAAGAGCAGAAGGCTCAGAATCAATCTGAGCACACGACGGTATTTGGTTGAAGAGATTGACCCCAATGAGTTTCGCCTCCTTCTTGGCGGACGCGGGCTCGGCGCACTATGGTACTGGCGTGAAGTCGCCCCGGACGTTGAGCCGCTGGGTCCTGAGAACAAGCTCGGCTTCTTTACCGGTCCAATGACCGGGACCCCCCTGGTTTCGACGACAAAGATGCAATTGACTACCAAGGGGCCGGAAACCGGGCATTATCTGTGTTCCAATTCGAGCGGCAATTTCGGTCCGCGCCTGCGCGAGGCCGGTTTTGATGCACTGATTCTGGAGGGGGCCTCTGAGCACTGGACGGCTGTGGTCATTGAGAATGAGTCGGTCCGATTCATTGATAACGATGACTGGCGAGGCTTAACTCCCATACAGGCGCGCGAGGAGCTGCTTAACCGGTTGCCGGGCAGCAAGTGGGCGACGATGAGCATTGGGCCAGCAGCCGAAAACGGAGTTGTCTTCTCATCCATCTTTGTAGATGATGGACGGGCTTTTGGCCGAGGTGGAGGTGGCGCCGTGCTAGCTTCGAAAAAGGTCAAAGCCATAGCTGTACGAGGTGACCGCGTCATACCCGTAGCCGATGCGGCTAAGTGCAAAGAAATTGCGGCTGGCGCGCGCGAAGACCTGAAGACCTCTCGCGCTAAGCATCGACAGTTAGGTACCTCGCAGCTTGTGGAGATCATTAATGAATTGGGTTGTATGCCTACCCGCAATTTCCAGACCGCATGGGCGCCGCCGGAAGACGTGGAAGGCGTGTATGCTCAGACGCTACGCGAACATTATTACGTGCGTAACTATGCCTGCTACCGCTGCTCGGTGGCTTGCGGACAGATGGCCGAAGTTAAGGAAGGCGAATTTGCCGGGTCCAGAGCCCGCCCGGAATACGAAAGTATCGGCTTGCTCGGCCCATCATGTGGGATTAATAGCATGGATGCTGTCATCGCCGCCAATGAAAAGTGCGACGACCTGGGCATGGATACCATCACCGCCGGTAATCTCGTGGCGCTGGTGATGGAATTGTTTGAGCGCGGGCTGGTTTCAGCAGAAGAAAACGAGAGCTTAGAAGTTCGCTTTGGCGACGGGAAGGCGCTGTTGAGAATGCTTGAGCTGATTGCCGAGCGGCGCGGGCTGGGAGCAATTATCGCTGATGGGGCAAAAGGCATCATCAAAGCCCGGCCCGAGTGGGAGCCCTACATCCTGCACTCCAAAGGACTGACCTTCCCTGCCTACGACCCGCGGGGGTTCCATGGCATGGGGTTGGCTTACGCCACCAGCGCCAGAGGCGCTTGCCACAACGTTGGCGGGTACACCGTGAGTGGTGAGTTATTGAAAAATAAGCCTGACCGCTACGCGGTCGAGGGCAAAGGGGAGTATGTCAAGGCGTTGCAGGATAACCGCGCATATGTGGACAGCCTGGGGCTGTGCACGGTGGTGCGGGGAGCCTATCAATTCACCGAAAGCCCCGCGCCTGAGACTTTGCTGGCAATTACCGGCTATGATTTCGCCCCGCACCTGATGACCATCGGCGAGCGAATCTCTAACCTGGAGCGACTGATCTGGGTACGTGAGGGCATTGACCGCAGCCAGGATACCCTTCCTCCGAGGATGAAAGAAGCGATTCCCGATGGCCCGGCCGCCGGCCACCTAATCAGCGATGAGATGCTAGACACGATGCTCGATGAGTACTATATGGTCCGTGGCTGGGATAAGAGAGGCAAACCGGTGCAGGAGACACTGGATACACTGGAACTTACGGAAATATTGGGGCAAAGGTGAATCGTGGTTGAGGTAATCGTCAAATTTCTTGCGGGCGTGCGCGAAGATATGGGGGTTTCCAGTACTACCGTAGCAATGCCGCAGGGCGCCGTGCTGCGTGACCTGGAGCCCCATCTGCGCGCTCTTGGCATCGACCCGGAGGCAGATGACATCATCATCACCTTGAATAGCCGGGGCCTACGCCAGTGGCCGCCTGATAGGCGATTTGCCCCGGGCGATGTGATAGCGATTTTCCCGCTTATTTCCGGCGGATAAATCGACTCAGTGCAAGGACCGCTGACATGTATCGAAAATGAATTTTAACATAAGCTTTCCGGCGAATTCCAGAATTGACAACATACACCTAGTGTGGTATACTTGGGTTATGATGTAATGACAACATGATAGCGTTACTGTTTTGTTTATGGTATGCGCTTCAAGGTTTCTGGCTAGTACCTCATCAAATTAATTTTGATAAGTAGGGTTGGCTTCCATGGCGCGGTTTTTACTTATCAAAACTTTTTTAATGAGGTACTAGTGGGCGTCTCGTTGTCGATAGCGGGCTACAGTGGTCCTGCTTGAGCTACTTCTCTCCAAATGCTGCTTTCCCCATCCGGCATAGAGAAGCTAATCAGTTGTGTCTATTGAGGATGAGGATGACACGATGATGCCAGCTATATTGCTGATATACCTCGTATTCCTCATATTTCATCCTGTCGTTTCTCTCTTCTTCCTGCAGAGATATTCCTCTATTCCCAGTCAATTGCACGATTACCGTCGCTTGTTTTCGAGCGGACTCAACATCTCTATCACCACCACCGGTCCCGTCGACCATATCTGTTATCCAGCGTAATGAATGTAGGTATTTAAAGACCATAGTTCTGCTGCTCTACTAACTACACCCCATAGCATTCTGTCTCTCGTTGACGATCATACTCGGACATCCCGTTAAAAATAGCTCAGGTCGGCCACTTGAGGCCGAAGTCGCGATCAAAGAAAGGAGCAGAACACCAATGAAGGTCGAAGAATGGGGTTACACCAACCCGGTAGTGTCCTATTTGTATGGCAAGCCTCCCCTGGTGTGGAGAGATATGCGTGTCCAGTTAGTGGTCTACGAGACAGACATAGAGAACGTGCGACGTGTGGTCCCAGAGCCGATGGAGCCACGCACCAATATCGTGATTACCTGGGTCTCGGAGTTTGAACTGGGTACCACCCAGGGCGGCTTCAAGGAAGCGGCTATCTACGTGCAGGTAAAGCATGGGGATATCGAGGGTGACTATGAGCCCTTCCTATATGTGAACTCACATCTACCGCTGACCGCCGGCCGGGAGATCTGGGGCTACCAGAAGAAAATGGCCGACATCGGATTGTACCACGAGTACGAGGCGGTGCGCGGCCAGGTGAATCGCCTGGGGCATCAGATTCTCAAAGCGCTGGTCGTACCCGAGTACGAGGCGACTATGGACGAAGTGCCGTGGAGCACAGGCGGTGTCTTCTCGCTGAAATACATCCCGAGTGCCGAGGAGGGTGGGGAGCCTCTGCGCCAGTTGATCCTCACACCCGGTGAGTTCACGGCACAAGCAGGCAAGTTCTTCGGCGGACGCGCTTCGGTGGTCTATGAGCGGTCTGAGATAGACCCGACCTATATCCTTGAACCAAAACGCATTATCGGTGGCTTTTTCGGCCAGGGTGATCTATATCTGCCTCTGGGTAAGATCGTGCACGACTACGAATAAATCTGAACAGTTCAGGTAGATACATAAGACTGATGAGCGCAACAGTTTTAATTGCCACTCGCTCTTTTGGCAGCACCTCTTCTAAGCCATGGCAGGTTCTGGCTGAGGCTGGCTGTGAAACGGTTCGAGCGGATATGAGCCAGAAAATGACCGAGGATAGGCTGATAGAATTGCTCGACGGGGTTGAAGCGGCGATCGTGGGCGTGGTCCCTATGACCGCCCATGTGCTGGAGAATGCGCCTCGGTTGAGGGTGGTCAGTGCCCACGGCGTCGGCGTCGACCATATCGACCTGGAAGCTGCGACCAGATTGGGGGTGATTATCGCGAACTGCCCAGGAGCCAACGATCAAGCCGTCGCCGACCTGACCATTGGGCTGATGGTCTCCATCGCCCGCCAGATACCTCAGGTAGACCGAGATGTGCGGGGCGGCAAGTGGGGTCGCTATGAGGGAAGCGAGCTATGGAAAAAGACGCTAGGCTTGATTGGTCTGGGCAGAATTGGGCGCGGTGTGGCTAAGCGGGCATCAGGCTTCGACATGCAGGTGTTGGCGTATGATCCCTACGTAGATGAAAAACAAGCAGAGGCGATAGGGGTCCGCATGACCTCGTTGGAAGAGGTAATCGCTTCGGCTGATTTTGTGTCATTACATGCTGCCTTGACTGAAGAAACCCGCAACATGATAGGGAAAAGAGAGCTTGAACAGATGAAGCTCTCCGCTTTCCTGATCAACACTGCGCGCGGGGGATTGGTAGATGAGGAAGCGCTTTACACAGCGCTCGTGGAAGGTAAGTTGGCTGGAGCTGCGCTTGATGCTTTCACTTCTGAACCTCCGGTGGATAGTCCACTCTTGGAATTGAGGAATGTGGTGATAACACCACACATCGGTGCTCACACCAAAGAGGCAATCGAGCGGGTGGGTGTGCTGGCTGCTCAAAACGTGGTGCAGGCGTTGCATACAGGTGAGCCTGTCTATCGGGTAGCATGAAGCCCGCGACTCGATTGTCGTCTGGAAAGGGGGTGATCAATAGAGATGCGGTTTTGGCTGAGCCTCGAAGATGACCCGCATCGTAATACCAACTAGCAAGTTACCGTCGTCTGTTCTCTTGAGGAGGAGCTATGCTCTCAAGGAGGAGCCAAATGAAAAAGAATCTGTTACTTTTGCTTGCCTTACTGGTCACCATTGCTATGCTGGCTGCTCAATGTGCCGGGGCGCAGCCGACCCCGCAGCCACCCGCCGAGAAGCCAGCCACCGAGGCGCCGGCTAAAGAGGAACCTGCTAAGGAAGAAGCAGTGGCCGAGCCGTCAGAAGTAACCATCACCTGGGCCACCATCGCCGGCTTCTACACCGACTGGGCTGAGGAAGTCGCCAAGGAGTTCGAAGCCAAAACAGGCTACAATGTTGAGGTGGTTGACATTGACTTCTCCCAGTTGTACGAGAAGCAAGTCATCGAGATGGTCGGCAAGACCGGTGCCTACGACATCATCACCTACGACGTGGGCTGGAAGGCCGAATTCGCCAACAGCGGCTACCTCCTCCCCCTCGACGACTACATTGCCGCCAGCGACCCCGCCGAGATCCAGTTCGAGGACATCCACCCGGCTCTGGTGGAGGCCTCATGCAGGTGGAAGGGCCAGACCTGGGGGCTCCCGTACTACACCTTCACCATGGGCTACTTCTATCGCTGCGACCTGTTCGAGGACCCTGGTGAGATGGCAGCCTTTGAGGCCAAGTACGGCTACCCGCTGGATGTTCCACAGAACTACGAGCAAATGGCCGACATCGCCGAGTTCTTCCATCGCCAGCCGGGCGAGACGCTCAAGGGTGAAACCCTCAACGACGAGTTCTACGGCATCGGCCTGATGGCGGGCCGCTTCCCCCACGTTCAGGATGAGATGATGTCCATTGCCTGGACGTGGGACCAGGACCTGATCAAGGACGACGGCACCCCCGGCACGACCGAACCGGGCTTCCTGGATGCCGTTCACCTCTACGTAGATGAACTGCTGCCCCACGCGCCGCCGGGTGCGCTGACCTCCGCCTACGACGAGGTCGTGGGCCAGATGCGCCAGGGCTTGATCGCCCAGACCGCCGCCTTCTACCTGGACCAGTGGCCCAATATGGTCAAGACCGAGGACGAGGTGCCTGGTGCCGAGATCTGCGCGGCCACTGCGCCCGGGGCTCACACCTGGGTTGGAGCTTTGACGCTGGGCCTGACCGCCGACGGCAAGCATCCCGACCAGGCCTGGGAATTCCTCAAATGGATCACCGGTCCTGAAGCGCAGCGCAAGTTCGCCGAGGGCGGTGGCAGCACCTGTCGTATGAGCATCCTCACCGACCAGGAGTTCCTGAAGGATCGGCGGCTGGCGGCTGGTCACTTCCCGCCTCTGATGGAGGTTCTCGATCACACCGCAGAATGCAACTTCTACCCCAACTACTACTACGTGCCGCAGGGCGGCAAGATCTACGACGAGGAGACCGCCTGGTTCTCGTCCGCTGCCAGCGGTGAGTACTCGGTTGAGGACGCCATGGCCAACCTGGCCGAAGCCATCCAGCGCCACTGCGATGGGCCGTGCGAGATTCCCAACGATCACCTGGGCGCCGACTACCACCCCACCTCCTGCCCGTACACCTTCGACAAGAGCGTCCAGATGAGGAAGGAAGCCGCTGCTGCGCCACCCCCCGCGCCGCCTGAGGAGAAGGTGACCATCACCTGGGCCACCATTGCCGGCTTCTACACCGACTGGGCTGAGGAAGTCGCCAAGGAGTTCGAAGCCGAGACAGGTCACAACGTTGAGGTGGTGGACATTGACTTCTCCCAGTTGTACGAGAAGCAAGTCATCGAGATGGTCGGCAAGACCGGTGCCTACGACATCATCACCTACGACGTGGGCTGGAAGGCCGAATTCGCCAACAGCGGCTACCTCCTCCCCCTCGACGACTACATTGCCGCCAGCGACCCCGCCGAGATCCAGTTCGAGGACATCCACCCGGCTCTGGTGGAGGCCTCATGCAGGTGGAAGGGCCAGACCTGGGGGCTCCCGTACTACACCTTCACCATGGGCTACTTCTATCGCTGCGACCTGTTCGAGGACCCTGGTGAGATGGCAGCCTTTGAGGCCAAGTACGGCTACCCGCTGGATGTTCCACAGAACTACGAGCAAATGGCCGACATCGCCGAGTTCTTCCATCGCCAGCCGGGCGAGACGCTCAAGGGTGAAACCCTCAACGACGAGTTCTACGGCATCGGCCTGATGGCGGGCCGCTTCCCCCACGTTCAGGATGAGATGATGTCCATTGCCTGGACGTGGGACCAGGACCTGATCAAGGACGACGGCACCCCCGGCACGACCGAACCGGGCTTCCTGGATGCCGTTCACCTCTACGTAGATGAACTGCTGCCCCACGCGCCGCCGGGTGCGCTGACCTCCGCCTACGACGAGGTCGTGGGCCAGATGCGCCAGGGCTTGATCGCCCAGACCGCCGCCTTCTACCTGGACCAGTGGCCCAATATGGTCAAGACCGAGGACGAGGTGCCTGGTGCCGAGATCTGCGCGGCCACTGCGCCCGGGGCTCACACCTGGGTTGGAGCTTTGACGCTGGGCCTGACCGCCGACGGCAAGCATCCCGACCAGGCCTGGGAATTCCTCAAATGGATCACCGGTCCTGAAGCGCAGCGCAAGTTCGCCGAGGGCGGTGGCAGCACCTGTCGTATGAGCATCCTCACCGACCAGGAGTTCCTGAAGGATCGGCGGCTGGCGGCCGGTCACTTCCCGCCTTTGATGGAGGTTCTCGATCACACCGCAGAATGCAACTTCTACCCCAACTACTACTACGTGCCGCAGGGCGGCAAGATCTACGACGAGGAGACCGCCTGGTTCTCGGCCGCCACCAGCGGTGAATACTCGGTTGAGGACGCCATGGCCAACCTGGCCGAAGTCATCCAACGCCACTGCGATGGGCCGTGCGAGATTCCCAACGATCACCTGGGTGCCGACTACAGCCCCAAACCGTGTCCCTTCACCTTCGACAAGAGCGTCCAGATGAGGATGCAGTAGTATGGTAACATAACGTTCCCCAAAAGGGCATGGGGCTCGCCGGCAGAGCCCCATGCCCTCGGGACAAGGAGGGTGAGAATGGATGTAACAATCCCCAAGACATCTGCTGCCGACAGGGCGCCGAAGAGAGCGATGTCGGATACCTGGTATTCGATCCTGCTCATCACACCGGCCATGCTCATCATCATCTTCTTCGCGCTCTTCCCGCTCAGCTACGCCATCGACCTGTCCCTGCGCCACGTGGACCTGACCAGTGCGGTAGGTATCGGGCCGTTCGTCGGCCTGGACAACTACCGCTTTGCGCTGAACGACAAGTTCTTCTGGCAGGCGGCGCGCCGTACGCTCACCTTTGCCATTTTCGCTGTCAGCATTGAGATGGTGTTGGGTGTTGCGATTGCCTTCCTGCTAAACGGGTTGCGTTGGGGCAAGGGTGTTGTGCGCAGCCTGCTAATACTGCCCTTAGCCGCAGCGCCAGCAGCGGTGGGCCTGGTGTGGCGCTACATGTACCATCCCGACTTCGGCGTTTATAACGCGATCGTATCGGCGCTGGGTCTCCCCGAGCGCAACTGGCTGGGCAACGTCCACCTGGCCATGCCGAGCGTGATCGTGTTCGACGTCTGGCAGTGGACACCCTTTGTGGCCCTCATCGTGCTCGCCGGTTTGCAATCGCTGCCCAAGGAGCCCTTCGAGGCGGCCGAACTGGACGGCGCGTCAACCTGGCAGGTGCTGCGGCGCCTCACCTTTCCCATGCTGGCACCCGTTTTGACCTTGGTCTTCGTGCTGCGCAGTATTGATGCCATCCGCCTCTATGATGCCATCGTGTCGCTGACGCACGGCGGACCGGGGACGGCGACCGAGACGCTAACCTATTACCTGTACCGACTTGGGATGAAGTTCTTCAGGCTGGATCAGGCGAGCGCGATATCGCTCCTGTTCCTGTACGTGACGATCATATTCACCGGCGTAGTGCTGCGCTCGATGATGCGCGCCCAGGCCGAGCGCGCGCGACGCGCGTAGTTTAAGGGGGGACCGACGATGCAAGCCAAGACGTTTACTATGGCTGATCTGGTACGCTACACACTGGCCATTGCACTTTTAATCTTTTTCCTGTTTCCCATATACTGGATGATCACTACCTCCTTTAAAGCGCCGCCGGACATTCTCACCCGCCCCCCGAAGTGGGTGTTTGAGCCCACTCTCAGCAATTACGTCTACGCCTTCGAGGAAGCTAACTTTGCCCTGTTCATCAAGAACACGCTGATCGTGTCGTTGACCTCGACCACCCTGGTCATCGTGCTTGGCTGCCTGGCGTCCTACAGCTTTGCCCGTTACAACCCGGGTGCAGGGCACTTGATGTTCTTCATCCTCACCACCCGCATGATGCCAGCCATCGCTGTGATCATCCCCTTCTTTGTGATCTTCAAGGCCATCGGCAACACAGCCATCGGGGAAGCGCTGTTCCTGGGACTGGACAAACAGGGCACGCTGGTCGTGTGTTACACCGTATTTAACCTTCCGTTTGCCATCTGGCTCCTGCACTCCTTCTTCCAGGACATCCCCGTAGAGCTGGAGGATTCGGCGCGCCTGGATGGCTACTCGCGTCTGCAGGTGTTCCGGCGGGTGGTGCTGCCGTTGGCTGCGCCGGGCATCGCCGTCACGGCCATCTTCTGCCTGTTCTTCAGTTGGAACGAGTTTCTTT
>JAHELX010000687.1 GCA_024643945.1 Anaerolineales bacterium | reverse complement strand
CCTGAGACCGAACATCAGGCCTTCGGCTGGGACTCGCCTGAGGGAGACGAGGGTGTGATCCAGCCCTTCCTACAGGCGGGTTTTCGCCTGAACCATAGTGTCGTTATGACGAGCACTGAACTCCGGCGTCCTGCGAGGTTTTCAGACTTGGTGAGCATCCGTGCATTGAAGACCGAATCGGATTGGGAGAAGGCAGTTGATAATCAAGTCGTATGTAGAGAACTGGAGTTTGAGGAGACCGGGTATCGAGTATTCCGGCAGCGGCAAATGGATCGCTACGGGAAGATGGTCGAAGCCGGCCTCGGGGATTGGTTTGGGGCATTTGTCGACCAGCGGCTGGTTGCGGATCTGGGCGTCTTCCATGATGAAAGTGTGGGCCGGTTCCAATCAGTCGAGACGCATCCCGACTTCCGGCGCCGAGGGATTGCAGGCACCTTGATCTTTAGAGCCGGTCGCCAGGCTATGGCCGAGTACGACCTGCATACTCTGGCGATTGTGGCGGAACCAGCTTCGAGCCCGGCACGGTTGTACGAGTCTCTTGGCTTTGAGCCGATAGAGAAGCAAATAGGGTTGGAGTGGTGGCCTCAGATAGACCTACACACAAACGATGGCGGCTAACAACGAGCTGGAGCTGACCCGACCAGCCAGGGACTTGTTTCAGCGCGATACTAGCCTTGGGCGGGCCGGGCGGCTTATCTCGCGCCCCATTGGGCCGCCCTGGAGTGAGATACTCATCTGGGCAGACATGGAGGTCATCGACTGATCAAAGCTTTCCTGTTTGACCTTGACGATACGCTTCTGGACCGGGAAGCGTCTGTCGAGTCCTTTGTGAAAGGGCTGTACGTGCGGTATGGTCTGAACCATATATCCTACCAAGCTTTTTGGGAGTATTTCAAGGAACTGGACGAGCGAGGGTATGCTGAGAAGCAAGAGGTGTTCCAAACACTGATCACAGAGTATGCCCTTCCCGTTTCCGTCGATGAGCTGATAGCCAACTTCAGGCAGAACGCGGGGAGAGGTTGCAGGGAATTCCTGTTTCCTGATGCAGATGACGTGTTGAGACAACTGCGTTACCGAGGACACAAACTTGGAATCATCACAAACGGTTCCAGAGAATCGCAGTGTATCAAGCTCTTGGAGTCCAGGTTAGCTTCTCTGGTGGATGCGGCTTTGGTTTCAGACGAGGAAAAGGTGAAGAAACCTGATCGAGAGATATTCATCCGTGCTGCTGAAAGGTTGGGGGTCAGTGTTTCGGAGTGCGTTTTTGTCGGTGACAACCCAGAGAAGGATATCGGCGGCGCGGATAGTGCCGGGATGAAAACCGTTTGGATCAAAAGGTATCGCCCTTGGCCGGGGAGTCTCGCCATTACCCCGCATCACACAATAACCAGTTTGGCAGAGTTGCTTGCTATCAGGTTCTAGGTGTGAATGAGAGGGCGGCCCAACAAGGGCATGAACCCGACGCGGCTATCGCCGCTCGAAGTCGGTGGTCCCACGCGCTTATAAGTGGTCTTGGAGCAAAGGCTCTTTCACGCACCCGCCGCGCGGGTTATGCCCAGACCGTTAGTGCGCCAAGCAACCTTGGCGTTTCTCCCCAAAGGGGACTTGCGGGTTGCAGAGTGAAAGTCCCTGTCCGGTATGGCTACCGGCCCCAGGTGGGAGCATTGGACGCCATAGACAGGCCGACCATCAAGCTCCAATTTGGGCGGTACAACTTTGTAGTGGAAGCGGACATCAAGGGGTTCTCTTCAGGTCTCTACGCCTACTCCGCGCCACACAAATCCTTAGTCGTTTGGCCGCCTATTTGGACGTTCACTTGTATAGGCTGCGGAGGAAGAAGGAAAATGAGTGAGCCAATTGTAAACACGGACAAGAGCACCATTGACCCCACTTGGAAAGGAGTGTATCGAGCAGGCGGCCTCGCCATGGTAATGGCCGGCCTGTTGTTCTTGGTGGGCACCACATTTGGGTACCAATTGGGGGTCCCGCCGGGTAACAATAATGCGTATCTCCTGTCCCTGGCCGCCCATCCAGCGCTAGCCCGGGTCACATACTGGATTTTTGGGCTAACGGACATTCTCCTGATCCCTGCCGTGCTGGGACTCTATCTCGCATTGAAAGGGATCAACAAGAACGCCATGCTAGTAGCCGCAGGGTTAGTGAGTTTCTTCATCGTCTTGGACTTGGGAATTACCGAATTGAACTCCCTCACGCTTGTCACCCTCACTCAAGATTATGCAGTTGCTACAAGCGATGTCCAGCGTGCGGCGTATATGGCGGCTGAGCATTGGGGCCTTGCGACATTGCCCATTGCTACTTTCTTCAGTTATGTCGGTCCCGCTTCCGGGTTTCTGATCATTTCCATAGTCATGCTGAAAGGGATCTTCGGCAGGTACACTGCCCGTTTGGGCATGATCGCAAACGGGTTAGGGATTGTCGGGGGCATCTATTTCCTCTATCCCGTGCCGCTCTTGGCATTTTTCCTGACTCCCATTCTCATTGTTTACGGAGCCTGGTTAATAGCTGTAGGACGTGGACTCTACAGGCTTGGCAGGCGACTAGGCGGGGTATAGGTTGATTCCTATGCTCGAACATATGTTAACCGATCCATGGTTCTGGGCATTTCTCGCGGCCATCGGATGGGGTTTGGCGTTCGGCGTCGTCGCCACGAAGACCCTCGGACGTAACCTGGGATTCGGAATCGCGATGTTCATCCTTGCCGAACTTCCGCGCATTCTCCTTCCCTTGCCATTTGTTTCCCAGCCCCGCATCGAGCCGAATCCTCCCTTGCTCGCCGTGGCGGGTGTGGTCGTTCTTGCGGGGAGTCTATTCTTCGGGACTCCGGTCTTCCGTATCGTTCCCCTTACGGGACCGGATCGTCGTGAGCCCTTTCGTACCGATGGGCTTTACTCGATCGTCCGTCACCCGCTCATGGTGTGCCATATTTTCTGGCCCCTTGGTTGGTCGCTCATCTTTGGTTCGGTGATTGGGGTCGTGCTGACGCCGGTATGGTTACTTGTGATCTGGGCATTGACACATGTCGAGGAGGAATCACTCGTTCGGGAATACGGAGACGCCTATCGCGAGTTCCAGTCACGCGTTCCACGCCTCTTCCCCCGCTTTCCTATCTTCGGCGGGAAACGTGGTGGCGACCGATGAATTGCGCTGTCAAGGGATAAACTCACATTGACTTGGGTACTTTGGCCTAACCTTTTAGTCAAGGTTTCGTGCCCGCCGGTTATGCGCAGGAGTTAGGAGGCCCAAAAAATCTCAGGTGCCACGACTACTTGTGGAGGGGAAAAGTGGACGACAAGAATGAACTCATAGCAAGCCTCAGGTCCGTCTACGACAGCTGGGAAAAGCTGCTCACCGGCATGAGCGAAGAAGAAATCATTGCGCCAAGATTCACGGGCGAATGGTCCGTCAAAGATGTTGTCGCCCACCTTATGGCCTGGCAGCAGATCTCTATTGCGCGTCTGGATGCCGCCCTGCTTAGCAGAGAACCTGAATTTCCAGCCTGGCTTCAAGGGACCGATCCATACGTGGCCGAAGAGCACACCGAGGTGTTCAACGCCCGGATCCGCTCGATCTACCAGGGGAGGCCATGGTCAATGGTGCACCAGGTGTGGAGCGAAGG
>JAHELX010000686.1 GCA_024643945.1 Anaerolineales bacterium | reverse complement strand
TGCTACAGCAAATGGAATCGCCGCCAGCCCGCCCAGAATGAAACCCTTGGTACTGAAATTGGACGTCGGAAGCCAGGGAAGCAAAATGGGGAAGAGAACCACGCCGGCCAGGGCGGCTGCAACGATGCCTGCGGCTGCTTGAGGGCCTCCTATGAAGAACAACACGACGGCCGCGATCAACATCGGTAGAAGAACATGTGCCAGCTCTACCGGAATCAGGAGCAGGCGATCACGCAGAGTAAATCGAACCCGGCGCATCTCAGGCGTTGCCTGCCGGGTCTCAAGATACTCCGGCAGATCGGCCGCGCGCACCGGGCCATACTCGACTTTAAACCCCGAGCGCTTCCTTACCTCATGTGCGGCAACTCCGGGTGCCCCCAGTTGAGGCAAGATCAGCAGCCGGTGGTTGACGACCTGGTGCAATGAGGTGGCTTCGATGCGACGCACCAGCTCATCGGTGCCAAAGGTTCCTTTGCCAGCGGCACACCAGACGTTCACGCCCTGGGTGTCCAGTACCAGAATATAGCCGTCAAAACCAGCCAGCGCCGAGCGCAGTGCGTCAAAACTGAGGGTGTAGTTGGCGGTGACAAAGACGGGCGAATCCGGGGTGGGATGGCCCAGGGTGTACAACCCTGGCTCCACGCGATGGCCCATACGGTCAACCCCCCAGCGCGCCAGAAAATGATCCCAACGGTTAGCCAGCGTAATCACGCTTGTGGCTTGCCGAACTTGCAAAGCCATCTCAGGCGGCCTGTCTGCGCCGGCCGGCTCCGGCCCCCGGGCCAGGGTGGGGTCATTGTGGATGGGCGAACTCTTAAGGCAAGTCACATCCGTGTCGTTATCGAGAGTATCGGTCATAGTTCATCCTCCATATGGATTCTGCGAAATGAATCAGGTGTTGAGTTTGGTGTATCCGGCATGCATCAGACGATGTGCTCTGCTCCTCGTTTCCGGGCGAGGGATGTTCTCAACGCCAGTGCGATCGCTTCTTCCGGGCAGGCGGTAACACACAATCCACAGCCATAGCAACGCCCGGCGTGGTAAATCATCTTGCCAGCCACCATTTCCCGGGCATCGAAGACACAGCGGGGCATACAAAGTCCACAGTCGGTGCAACGGTTGTCCTCCGTAACGGCGATGTAATCGGAGCGGACTACCAAATCATTGCGCCCGAACAGTTTGAGCATCTGCAGCCGGTAGCAGCAGCAGGCGCAGCAACTGCAGACTGCCCAAATATATTGCTCGGGGTTGTAGGCGGTCTGGTGGACCAGACCATGGGCGTTGGCCTTGCGTAGAACTACTTCAGCGTCGGAAAGAGATAGCCGCCGGGCGTTGCCTGTCTCCAAGAAGGCATCGGCCATGTCGTTGATCAGCAGGCAGGTGTCCAGGGGGTGGGTACAGCGCCGGTAGTGAGAGCGGCAGGTACAGTCGGCCAGGGCAAACGACCGCGCATTGCGCAGGATCTCGATGGCCTGCTGCGTAGGCAGGATCCACTGCCCCATGCGGAAAGCCTCACGCACGGGCAAGACCTTGCCGGCGTAAGGGATCTTCCCCTCACGCATCCAGCTATCGTACTTATCCAGGATCGTCAGCAGGTGCTCGTCGGTATGCATATTCTCCCTCTCTCATTTGGACTGCTCCAACTCGAACACTTCGTTCAGCAACTCCAGTGCGTAGTCAAGTTGATCCCGCGAGATCACGTAGGGGGGGAAGAAGCGGAAGGTGGCCGTATGGGGTTGGAAGTCAACGATGATGCCTTCGTCTCGCAGCCATCTCTGAATTCGGATGCCCCGCTCACGAGCTTCCTCTCCCTTGAGCTCCAGGGCAGCCATCAACCCCAGACCCCGCACATCGCCAATCTCTGAGTGAGCCGACTGAAGGCGCCTCAGCCCTTGCAAGAGATACGCTCCCGTCTCTCGTGCCCGCTCCACCAACCCTTCCTGACGGATGATGTCAATCACAACTGTTGCCACGGCGCCCGAGAAGGGGTCATTCTGGTGAGATTGAACGTGCCGTAACCGGCCAGCACACGCTTCTTCAACCTGGGCTGTGGTGACTACCGCAGCCACCGGAAGGCCGTTGCCCAGAGCCTTGCCCAGTACCAGGATATTGGGTGATAGGCCGTCGTGCTGGAAGGCAAACCAGCACCCCGTACGGCCTATGCCCGTGGTGACTTCCTCGGCGATCACCAGGCAGCTCCAGCTTCTGGCGAGTTCGGCCAGTGTCTTCAAGTATCCAGGCGGAGGAACGATGACCCCGCCTGCTGCCAATACCGGCTCGAAGATAATGGCTGCTGCCTCGGGAGCCATTCCTTCTACGTTGGTCCGCCACTCCCGTAGACAGCGAAAGTGACATCCAGGATAGGACTCCCCAACCGGGCAGCGGAAGCAGGTCGGAGCCGGAATAGGCGGGATGCGACTTGCCCCCGGCAGACAAGGAACCCCTCGCCCGGCCTCAGACAGGGCCAGGGTCTGGTTCGTCGCTCCGTAATATCCATACTGAAAACCCACTACCTCGATCCGCCCTGCGGCGATGCGGGCGATTTTGATCGCCAGCTCGACCGCCTCGCTACCCGTGTTGAGGAAGGTGACACGATCCAGGTGAGCCGGGAGGACTGTCCTCAAGCACTCGGACGCCGCCTGTATTTCTTGGGTCACTACGCCGGAGCCGGTGTGGATCAGCTTCTCGATCTGGGTCCGGATGGCCCGGGTGAAGCGTGGGTGTCCGTGTCCCAACACGTTGCACCAGGTCCCGGCCAGCAGATCCAGGTAGCGCTTACCAGCCTCATCCCACAGCCAGCATCCCTCGCCTCTGACTGGCCTGAGGCCGGACCGTGGGCTCGTCTCCAACACCTTCAGGTTCCCCATTATTCGCCTCAGAGACTTTACTTCTTTTCTTTAGCTTCGCTTACACATCTCTGGCTTCTCTCCCAACTACAACGCGTAGCCTCTATTGCGGATATATTTATTATACTGCCTTCACTGCTTTACTCCTCGATCGCGCCGCCCAGGGCGCGCAGATGTTGGCGGAACGTGTAGGACGGGTCTGCGGCTCGCCGGGTCAGATACTCGTCGAAGCGCAACTGCTCGCGCAGTGTCTTTCCGGTGCGCACGGCACTGGCCTGATCGCGCTCCTTCTGCCAGATGGATCGGGCTACCGCCAGAATCTCTTCAACCTGTTGGTCGGGAATGAAGAGAATGCCGTCCAGGTCACCGAAGACGATGTCTTCCTTACTCACTATGCAGTCGCCAAATCGCGCCGACAGCAGCGCGTCGGAATCCGGCGAGTCGAGCCGGCGTGGGCCGGCGGGACAGGTGCCGTAGCTGAATACCGGGAAGCCAATCTGCTCCAGCTCTGGCGTATCCCGGTGGGCGCCCCAGACCACGATGCCTGCCAGGCGGCTGGCCTGAGCTTCCAGCACGGTGAGGTCCCCGATACAACCCTCATCCAGCCTGCCGGCGTTGTCTATGACCAGGATGTCGCCCGGCTCGGCCGTGCCCATTGCTTCCAGGAAGATGTCTACGCTGCCGTAGTGCCGCACCGGGAGGACTCGTCCTGCAACGCGATGTTCGGGTAATATGGGCCGGATACCCGGGGGAGCGAGACGGAGGGGTACTTCCAGCCGCAGGCAGGCGTC
>JAHELX010000685.1 GCA_024643945.1 Anaerolineales bacterium | reverse complement strand
GACCAGCCAGCCGTGCAGCGGCAGCCGGCCCAGGAGGCAGCGCCCGGCCCTGAAATGCCCACACCGCTGCTGGCCGAGCCAGAGCCCGAATCACCGCGTCCGCTCGTCAGCCACGAGGTGTCGCCCGAACGGCCATCCGTGCGGCGGCAGCCGGTCCAGGAGGTGCCTGCCCCGGAAACGCCGCTTCCAGAAGAGGCGCCGCCGGGCGCTGAGCCAGGACCCGAAATAGCGCGATTGCCCGTCGGCCAGGAGGTGGCGCATAAGCGGCCAGCCGTACAGCGGCAGCCGGCTGAGGAGATGCCCGCCCCGGCACCACCGCTCCCGGAGGAAGCTTCGCCGGTGGCTGAGCCAGGGCCCGAACCAGCGCGATTGCCCGTCGGTCGGAAGGCGCCGCACAAGCGGCCAGCCGTGCAGCGGCAGCCAGTCAAGGACATGCCTGCCCCGCCGCCGTCACTCGTGGAGGAGGCAGCGCCCGGCGCTGAAACACCAGCGCTACCGGTGGTCGAGCCAGGACCCGAGCCACCCCGCCTGGCCGTCAGCCAGGGGGTGTCGCCCGAACGGCCATGGGCACCGCCAGCCGTGCAGCGGCAGCCGGCTGAGGAGATGCCCACTCCGGCACCATCGCCCCCGGATGAAGCGTTGCCCGGCCCTGAGACGATCACGCCGCCGCGTCCGGCCGCCAGCCGGGAGATGTCACCCGAACGGCCGGAGGTACAGCGCCAGACGGCCGGGGAGGTGCCCGCTCCGGCACCATCGTCCCCAGAGGAGGTGTCGCCTGGCCCTGAGATGCCCAGGCCGTTGATGGCCGAGCCAGAGCCCGAACCGCCGCGTCCGGCCCTCAGCCAGGAGGCGTCGCCTGGGCAGCCGGCCGGGGAGATGCCCTCCTTGGCACCGTCGCTCGCCCAGGAGGCGTCAGCCGGCGCTGAAACGCCCACGCCGCCGGCGTCCGAGCCACCACGCGTGCCCCTCAGCCACGAGGCGTCGCCTGGCCGGCCAGACATGTCGCCGGAACCCCGCCCATCGGCGCAGCAGCCACTGGTGCAGCGTCGAATCGAGCCTGATCTCCAAAGCGGAAGCACTTCCGAACCTGAGGCCGGATTGGAAAGAGAGATTTTGGCACGGGCGGAGTCGGGGACTCGCTTGCCCCTGAGTGAACCCTTACGCTCAGCCGGCAGATTTGAGGCAGAGGGGCGGCGCTTCGATGCGCCCGAGAGGTTGGTCTTACCAGAGCGCAGACTGCCCCACCTGGTCCAGACCATGCCCCCGGCCCAGACGACGCTTTTACCTCAGACGCGGGTGCAGGCTCGCTTCGAAGACCAGGCAACTGAAGCCATGAGCCCCTCCCCGGAATCGGCTCCGGGAAGGATGGATGCGGGCAGGGTCGAGACCGGCTGGTCCCAGGTTCTTGGAGGTGAGCTACCCTTGCCGCCGCCCCGGGCGTCCTCCGCCGGGCTGATTCAGCGACAACCGTCGGCCCTCGCTCCGGACGTGGCTGTGTCCTCTCAGCGCGTAGGCGTGGTGCAAAGAGCGCAAGAGGGAGAACCGGCAGCCAGCGCATCGCTTGTTGAGGAGAAACCTGAGTTGGAACTGGACGACCTGGCCCGGCAGATCTATCCGCTCATCAAGCGCATGTTGGCAGTTGAGCGCGAGCGCAGGCCAGTTCGCTAGTACCCCATCACAGGGATAATGATATGCTACAGATTACGCCTATGAGGCCGAATCTAACTTATCAAAATCACTTTGATGGGGCACTAGGTTAGAAGGAGTAAGTCCGTGGCTGAGAGACCGAACTTGCAAAAAGCCAAAATCTTCAGAGTGGACGATTCCAGTAAAAAGGTTGACTGCCATTTCAACCCGGATGAGTATTCTATCAGCCGAGTCATCAAATGGGTCAGAGAAACAAAAAAGGGGAGAAATGTCTCCAAGGCCGAGTTTGCCGGTGGGGAAGCGCAGGATTTAACCGTCAAGCTGTTGTTTGATACCACACATACCGGCGCCGATGTACGGGATAGTTACGGTGAATTGCTTAAAATGGCCGAGATTGACGAGACAAAGACGAATGCCAAGACGCGCAAGGGCGAACCACCTCTCTGCAAGTTTCAGTGGGGGTCCTATCTCTCCTATACGGGCGTTATCACCCAAATAACCCAAAGATTTACGATGTTTAAGGCGGATGGCAAGCCGGTACGAGCGGAAGTGCAGGTGACCTTTTCTGAGACTCCGCAAAAGCAGAAGGGCCAGAATCCGACCACGCGCACTGAAACCAGGAAAATCTTTGTGGTGCACGAAGGGCAGACTCTGGATTGGATCGCCTATCAGGAATACGGCGACCCGGCTTATTGGCGGCACATTGCCGAGACCAACGACCTGGCCAATCCCAGAGATCTACAACCAGGCCAGATTTTGAAACTTGTACCCTTATCGTGAGTTTATAGGGTTAGCGTAACTATTCAGCCCTAAAGTGCAGCCCCCCCTGTGGGGTTGCACCTGACGCTAGAGAAAGAGCGGCATCAAAGAGGTGAGCTGCCCATGACAAAATACGTAGGCCACTTCATCCTTAAAATCGGTGGGCAGAATGTGTCGGAAGAGTTCATGGATGCTCTGGACGAGGTCGTGGTTGATGCCAGCCTGTATCTGCCCGATATGTTTACCATCCAGCTCGACGACCCTGAGTTGAAGTGGGTTGATGACTCCCTGTTGGACATCGGCAAGGAGGTAGAGATCAGCGTCGAGAGCGGCGAAGAACACAGTGGAGAGTCGGGGCTCCTCATGAAAGGGGAGATTACCGCGTTAGAACCGAACTTTTCCACGACGGGCAGGACGACCATGCTGGTGCGAGGCTACGACAAATCCCACCGGTTGCATCGCGGGAGAAAGACCCGTACTTTCCTGCAGCAAAAAGACAGTGACCTCGCCACCACCATCGCCGGGGAGGTGGGGCTGACACCGCAGGTTGACACAACCACTGTCAGCTACGAGTATGTGTTACAGAATAACCAGACCAACATGGAATTCTTGCTGGCCCGCGCCGAACGCATCGGTTACCAGGTTTATGTCACCGATGGGAACCTGTACTTTAAAAAAGGTGATTTCAGCCAGGGAGACGGCCCGGAACTTGCGTACGAGGAGGATCTGCTCAGTTTTCAGCCATGTTGGACGGCCAGCCATCAGGCGGACCAGATGACCGTCAAAGCCTGGGATCCTAAAGGCAAAACAGCCATCACCAGCCAAAAGACGCCCAACGGCGGGCTGAACCAGGGAGGCATGACGCAAACAGGAGGTGGCAAGGCGAGTTCTGCGTTCAGTTCGGCCGAGGAGATCATAACCGGCTGGCCCGTTTCTACGCCTGAGGAAGCACAGGCTCTGGCCACCGGCTTGAGCAATGACATCAGCCACGAGTTCGTTCAGGCCGAGGGGGTGTGTGATGGCAACCCCAAGGTGAAGGCCGGATGGAAGATCAACATCAAAGGGGTAGGCGACCGTTTCAGCGGCAAGTACTTTGTCACTTCGGCCACGCACATCTACAACACGAACGGTTACGAAACCAAGTTCAGCATCAGTGGCCGCCAGCCCAACACCATCAGCCACCTGTTGGACTCGGGGAACGGTCATGGCCAGGGCCGGGGGCTGGTGCAGGGCGTGGT
>JAHELX010000684.1 GCA_024643945.1 Anaerolineales bacterium | reverse complement strand
TCCGCGCCTGACTGCGCCGCAGGCCACCGAGTACTTGGTAGACGATTTCAGCCTCTTCGTGTCCAGCCAAGCGGTGGCCCAGGCGGTCAGCCAGCGATTGGCCGACCGGGGCATCCAGGTGCCGGCTGGCCTCATCCATAGCTCAACCGCCTCGGAAAAGGTGCATCGGGTGGTCACCATCCACACCACCTGGGGTGACCCTGATCAGGCACTGGCCATCCTCAACGCCGCTATCGAGGTGTTGCGACAAGAGGCGCCGGCCTACTTTGGCCGCCTGGGATCGGAGCAGCCACGAATCATCCTCTTCGACGGCCCCAACGTGAGCCAGGTGCCCCCCAGTCTTACTCAACGCCTCGACCTGCCGGTGCGCCTGATCCTGGCTCTCATCGCTGGCGTTGCCCTCTGCTTCCTCCTGGACTATTTAGACGGCAGCGTGCGTGGGCGCGAAGAATTGGAGGTGATGGGCATCAGTGTGCTGGCTGAGGTCCCTGCCCGGCGACGGTGGTTTAGCAAATGACGTGTGAGATATCTCGCGCACGATAGGGACCAACTACTGGACAAATTCGTGACGCATATCAAGGATGTCACACAAGCGAATAAATCATCTGGTATTTGTCACTACTATGGCCCGATGGTAGAATACCTACGGCTGACCTAGGGGGCAGTTGACCATGGAACTAACCAACTATCTACGTATCTTTCGCAAGCGCGGCTGGATTGTGATTCTGGTGGCGCTGGTGGCCGCCGCCAGCGCCTTTGGCTTCAGCAAGCTGCAAACGCCGGTTTACAGCGCCAGCGTCAAACTGAGCATCAACCCGGCTCGCGCCGATTGGGGGTTGAGTAACGTCGCCAGAGAGACGCTGGGCAACTACGCGGCAAACATCCGCACCCACAAAATGGCCCAGGAGGTCATCGACCGTGCCCAGCTCGACATGGATACCACTACGCTGCTGGGCAAGCTCTTCGTCAGCCCCGCGGCCGACACCTTTATCCTGGAACTTGAGGCGCGCGACACCGACCCCGAAGTAGCGATGACCATCGCCCAAACCATGGCCGAGGTCTTTGTGGAAGATCGGGATGCCTGGAACCAGCGCCAGGACAAGCGAGATCGCATCGAGGTCAGCGTCCTGGACAGCGTCTGGAATCTGGGCTATCAGAAGTACTCGCCCAGCACCAAAATCAACACTGTTGCCGGAGGGCTGTTCGGCCTGTTGGTTGGGTTATTAGTGGTTTTCTTTCTGGAATGGTTGGAGCAAGACGTGATCCGCTCGGCGGCCGACGTGGAGCGAGCCATCGGCGTGGCCGTGCTGGGCAGCATCCCTAAACCGTCTGACGGAGGCAATCGCCAGCCATCGGAACAACGTCGGTTCGTTCCCGTCCGGCGCAGCGCGTGAGGAATGATTCGTGAAAGGTGATGCGTGTTACACAACACGTATCACACGTTATTTCCCGAAGGAGGGGCTTACTCAAATCCATGGACCAAATCGTAACCCTGACCGATCCTACCTCACCTGCGGCCGAGGCCTATCGCACGTTACGTATCAATCTGGAATTCGCCAGCGTGGACGAGTCATTGCGCACGCTGCTTGTCACTTCGTCCGGCCCTGACGAAGGCAAAAGCATCGCGCTGGCCAACCTGGCCGTGGCCATGGCCGACGGTGATCGGCCCGTTATCTTGGTGGACGCCGACCTGCGGCGGCCCAGTCAGCATGAGCTTTTCGGCCTTTCCAACGAGCGGGGATTGAGTGATATGTTTCGCAACGAGGCTATCTTCAATGACCCCCCGCTGCAATCCATTCCTAACAGCACCCTCAAAGTTTTGACCAGCGGCCCGCTCCCTCCTATACCCAGCCAACTGCTGGCTGCCCGCAAGATGGACGAGGTCATCGCCCGGTTGGTAGAACAGGCCGATATGGTACTTTTCGACGCGCCGCCGGTAGTGGCTGTCACCGACGCCTCGCTGTTAGCCAGCAAGGTAGATGGCGTGCTGCTGGTGGCCAAAGCAGGCGACACCCGGCGCGACCACGTGCGCGCCGCCAAAGACCGCCTGGAGAAGGTCAACGCTCGCCTGGTGGGGGCAGTGTTACTCAATGCACCCTTCGATGCCACTCTGGAACGCTACTACAGTAGACAGTAGACAGTAGTCAGATGTCAGTGGCCAGCAATCTGTAGTCTGAGCTCTGACTACTGACTGCTGTCTACTGTAAAATGGAGCCGTCGACTATGAAGGGACTTGTTCTGAGCGGGGGCAAGGGCACCCGCCTGTATCCTCTCACCTACACCAGCGCCAAGCAACTCATCCCTGTCGCCAACAAGCCGGTGCTCTTCCGCGTCATAGAAGCCATTCGCGACGCTGGCATCACAGAGATTGGCATTGTGGTGGGGGACACAGCGGAGGAAATTAAGCGGGCAGTCGGGCGGGGTGGGAACTGGGGAGTCAACATCACCTATATCCACCAGGAAGCGCCGCTGGGCCTGGCGCACGCCGTGAAAATCTCAAGAGATTTTTTGGGTGACGAGCGCTTTGTGATGTTCCTGGGCGATAACGTCATCCAGGGCGGTATTAGCCCACTCATTGCCCAGTTTGCCAAGAGTGACTACAACAGCCAGGTTGTTCTCACCCGCGTAGATGTGCCGGAGCAATACGGTGTGGCCGAACTGGACGGCGTGGGTCGCATCGTGCGCCTCATCGAAAAACCCAAAGAGCCCCCCAGCGACCTGGCATTGGTCGGGATCTATATGTTCGACAACTCCATCTCCGAGGCAGTGGACAGCATCACCCCCTCGTGGCGGGGCGAGCTGGAGATCACCGACGCCATCCAGTGGCTCGTCCAGCACGGCTATTCTGTGTACCCTTACATTCACCGAGGTTGGTGGATTGACACCGGGCGCCCCGGCGACATGCTCGAAGCCAACAGCTTGGTGCTGGAAGAACTAACGCCCCGCATCGAGGGATACGTGGACCGCGCCTCCGAGGTGGACAGCCGGGTGACAGTCGAGAAGGGAGCGGAAGTCATCAACAGCGTGATCCGGGGCCCAGCCATCATCGGTGAGGACACCCGCATCGTCAACGCCTATGTGGGGCCATTCACCTCGATTTACCACCACGTGCTCATCGAAAACGCCGAAATCAGTCGTTCCATCGTACTGGAGCACAGCCAGATTCGCAATCTGGATCAGCGCATTGAGGACAGCCTTATCGGACGGCACGTGGTCATCCACCGTTCCCCCATTCGTCCCCGTGCTTATAAATTCACCATTGGCGACCACTCACACCTGGGGCTGTTGGGCAACGGGCAATGACTCACAACGTCAAACGTAAAACGTAAAACGTGAATCGCAAAGCAAAAATGGAAAACGTGGAGCGCAGAGCGTGATACGTTTTACTTCTTACGTTTGACGTTTGACGTTTCACGTTTCACTGCCTGGGTTTGGCAACCACGATGACTCGGTGCGTATTGTTGGTGTATGGCCAGCAGGTAACCAGGGTCACCCGTAGGTCGTTGGTCGAGGCGATCCATTGGGCATTTTGCCGCCGCACTTCGAGGGGCTCCCCCTTCTCTTTGACGATGAGTTTCTGCTCCACGTAGTATTGGTATACCGCGTCCCCTACATATAGGTCAACTTCGTCCCCTTCCTGCACGTCCA
>JAHELX010000683.1 GCA_024643945.1 Anaerolineales bacterium | reverse complement strand
GGACGCACGCGTCACCCAGGTCATTGGCAGGCAGGCGGGTGACGTAATCCACCGGCACCCCAAAATTGGCCAGTGTCGCGGCCACGTTGGCCTCGCCGCCGCCATAGATTACGTCAAATGAGCGCGCTTGCCCAAACCGCAAGAATCCCGGCGGCGATAGTCGCAGCATGATCTCACCAAAGGTCACCACCTTCTTGGCCGTACTCATCGTGTCCTCCCCATTGGCCACAGTTTATGCCCCTTTATTTGATGCTGAGTAACTGCTCAGCCTCCCGCAGGTTTAGGCAAACGCCAAAGTAGAAACCGTTGCTACACTTGGCAATTCAGACGCGGAATACCCACTCAATGCAACCTGCGGGAGGCTGAGCAGTTACGATGCTGATAAATATGGGCAAAGACCGCCTATGGACGGACCTGGACGATCAACTCAATCTCCACCGGGATGTGGCTGGGCAACTCGTTCACCCCAAGCGATGTGCGAGCGTGTTTTCCCCGCTGTCCAAAGATCTTTTCCAAAAGTTCAGAAGCCCCGTTGATGACTTCCGGCTGGCGGTCAAACCCCGGGGCGCTATTGACATAGCCGTTTAGCTTCACCACCCGCTCGACCCGGTCCAGATCCCCCAGTGTAGCCTTGATCACACTTAGAAGGTTGAGAGCAGTCTGCCGGGCGGCGTCGTAACCTTCCTCCACCGTCAGATCTGCCCCCACATGCCCCGTGTGGAGAAACCTTCCATTCACGTAGCACGTGGTGCCGGAAAGAAACAGGAGATCTCCCACCTGCAGAGCGGGGAGATAGGCTCCGACCGGTTCCGGTGGTTTAGGCAAGGTAAATCCCAGTTGTCTTAGCTTTGCTTCGACTTCCATTTGTTCCCCTGTGACCAATTACCAGATCGTCGCGCCAGGCGAGCCAGCGAGGTCTGAATCAACTGCAATCCGGTGAGCCCCCACATGTGGGCGTTTTCAATGCCATTGAATCCCGTGGGGGCCCACCTGCTTACCAGCGTTTACGTGCGTCCATCATCCAGCGAACTTGTTGGCAGTCCAGACCTAGAAAACGCTGTCCGGATTGTAATACCTATCGACATTGTCGATGGTGATGATCGGAGAAGGCAGCACAGTATCGTGGGGCGCACTCGCGCCGCCCAGGATTGCCATCATCCGGTGGAACGCAGCCCGCCCAATCTGGTCAGAGTTGTTCAAGCCGGTAGCTGCGTAGTTGGATTCTTCCGCCATGATGTTCTCCAGAGCCGCTTTCTCGCCGTCCACACCCACCAGGAACATCTCGTCGCTGCGACCTGCATCCGCGACGGCTTTCTGTGCCCCCAGGCACATGGAGTCGTTCTCGCAGAAGACGGCGTCGATCTTGTCGTAGCGTGCCAGCATGTCCTCCATGAGGGTGAACCCGCCGTCAGAGCTCCAGCCGCCGAAATCCGGAGCCTTCTCTACTTTAATATCAGATTTCTCCACAACGGAGAGCATGCCGTTAGTCCGATCCAGGCCGATGCTGTTGTCTGCTGGGCCACCGCGTAGCACTACAATGAAACCGTTACCGCCCAGCCGGTCGACAATGTACTGCCCATCCTGCACCCCAATCTGGTAGTTGTCAGGGCCTACCCAACTGGTGTACTCGCCGCCTTTCAACAGCCTATCCACCAGAACTACCGGAATACCGGCTTTTTTGATGGCATCCAATGCCTCCGGGGCAGCTTCCAGTGGGCCACCGCTGATGATGATCCCATCCACTTTCTTAGCCAGGACGTCTTCGACGTCTGACGTCAGCTTCCCGGCGTCGCCATTGGCATCGGTAATGACCAGCTCGATATTGTCGTAAAAAGCCGCCTCTTCCTCCACCGCCTTAGACATCCCGATGAAGTAAGGGCAGCATAGAGTGTAGTTGACCATGCCGAGGCGGATGGCTTTTGCCTCAGCCTGGGGAGCGGGAGTGGCGGCCTGCGGAGCGCAACCTGCAACTACCAGAGCCACCGCCAAAACAATGCTCAAGGCTAGCATGCGTTTCATGGGTTAACCTCCTCCTTAATCTAAGGTTCCATAGTCAAGTTTCCACCCGTCTTTATGGCCTGAGTTTTCCTTCCGCACACCTCCTTTCCTCCCTTGTCCTCCCAGGGCAGTAGGGACAATAGATAGATGCTCAGCCTATTATTGCCTCCGCCGGGCCAGTACTGCAACCAAGATGATGAAGCCTTTGAAAATCTGTTGGTAATAGGATTGCACGTTGAACAGATTCAGGAGATTGTCAATTAGCCCCAGAACGAGCACACCCCCGAACGTACCAATCGCCCCTCCACCGCCTCCCCCCAGGATGCCACCGCCAATGACAACTGCGGCGATTGCGTCGAGTTCATAGCCTACACCCACGCTTGGCTGGGCGATGCCCAGGCGGGAGGCCAGGAGCACCCCAGCCACTGCGGCGAAGAAACCAGAGATAACGTATGCCAGCAGGATATGCCTGGCAACATTAATGCCCGCCAGCCGGACTGCTTCTTCATTGCCTCCAATAGCCACAATGGCTCGTCCAGCCGTGGTCCGGCTAAGGAAGATCCAGACCAGGGGAAAACAGGCCAGCATAATGATGACTGCTACCGGTATCGGACCGATGAAACCGCCACCTAAGAGGTTACGAAAAGCCGGGCTGGAGGGGGTTTGGGGAGTTTCCGAATAGACGTAGATCACTCCCCGGAATGCGCTCAGAGTGGCTAGAGTAACGATGAACGGCTGAAGCTTAAAGCGGGCAACCAGGAAACCGTTCACCGCCCCCGCCGACAGCCCAGCCAGCAGCGCAACAAGGACAGCCAGAGGAAGTGAAATCTTGTCGGTCAGACCAGCCGCCAAAATCCCGGTCAGCGCTACAACTGGCCCCACCGAAAGATCGACACCACCCGTCAAGATCACGACCAACATCCCCAAACTGACTAAGCCATTAGTCACGATCTGGCGGAAAAGATTGCTGATGTTTCGCTGGGTGAAGAACACATCTGAGGCCGAGGCGGCGATCAGTATCAGGATGACAAAAGCTACCATAAAGCTGTAGTCCGCCCACCGACGGCGCGCCCCTACGCTAAACCACCCGCTGGCTTGAGCAGACCACAAAGCGCGCATGCCGCTCTTGTGTGTGTCAGATATATTGGATGACGTTTTCATCGGACCTTCCACTTATTTCGACTATTGGAACACCCCGGCCGCACAGGCCAGCAGGCTTTCCTCGCTGGCAGACGACCTGGTGAACTCCCCGACCAGGCGACCCTCACGCATCACCAAAGCCCGATCACTCATACCGAGAATCTCTGGTAGTTCTGAGGAGATGAGAAGGATCGCAACGCCTCTGTCAGCCAGGTCACCTATGATGTGATAAATTTCGACTTTTGTTGCGATATCTACCCCTCGCGTTGGCTCGTCCAGGATAAGCACCTTGGCCTGAGAGAGAAGCCACTTGGCCAAAACCACCTTTTGCTGATTTCCTCCACTGAGCGTCCGAACCAGCCGCCCGATTCGGGCCGGCCGGATAGCCAGCTCCTGCACCTTGGCTTGTACCCGTGCATCCTGCTCGTGGCGATCCAGGAATACGCCGCGACTCATCTGTTGCAGCGTGGCCAGGCTGGCATTGTCGCGAATCGAGCAACTCAGCACGAGCCC
>JAHELX010000094.1 GCA_024643945.1 Anaerolineales bacterium | reverse complement strand
ACATAGCCGCTGAGGGGCACCTGGTATTTGGCAAAGAGACCGGCCGCCTTTTGAGTGTCGAGTAGGGCCATCTCTTCGGGGATGATGACGAAGAAGAAGGCTGTCTTTTCTTTATCGGTCAAAATGCTGGAGGAGGTGTTGATGCGGTATTTGATTTCCATCAGCTCTTTGAGGATCATATCCTCTTCAGTCTCTTCTTCGCGCTTGAGGAGCGAAGCAACTTGGCTGTATTCCTCCATCTCCTGGCGCAGCTTGGTGATTTTGCCAATCCACTCATCATACACGCTGGCCATGCTCAGGTAATACAGCGCATGGCCGAGAGGCACCAGGTCGTAGATGTAGTAGTCATATTCGGCGCTGACGACGATATCTACCACCTGATCAAAGATGGCGCTCTCCTCCATCGCCGGTTCGGCCGCTGCCGCCTGAATGTAGCTCTCGATCTCTTCAGGGATTTCATCCAGGCCGTACATATCGAAGATTTTTTGACGGATTTCGTCCTGGTATTCCTTGATGTGCCGGTCGGCATCAATCTCCTGAGCGTAGAGATTGGGCATAATTTCCACCGCTCCCTGGCCGAAGATGTCCCGCTCAAAGATGTCAGAGAGAGAGGCCTGGGGGTCTACAGAAAAGACCAGCACTTTGTGGCCCGTTTTGGCCAGATAATAGGCGGTGGCAGCCGAGAAGGTGGTTTTGCCCAGGCCTCCCTTGCCGCCGAACATGATGTATCGCCGTTCGGGGTATTCGTCGAAGATGCGTGCCAGTGACATGAGATTATCCCTTCTAGGCCAAGGCGTCGGTCAGGTCTCTCTCGCGCAGCATGCGTCGCTTCCAGGTGGAAATCTGGGGTACGACGTAAGGCAGCAAGCGTAGCGAGTAGTAGGGTGGCAGGATAGGCACGCCCAGCAGGTCGCCCATCGTGATGAGGATGAACAGGTGCTCCATGCTGCCCCGGGTCTTTAAGGCAAAGCGGGTCATATCGTGGCCGGCCATGCCGTAGATAAACTGGACAGCAGACTGGCTTAGCTTCTTCAAGATGTTGCGTTCTTCTTCGGACATAATACGTTCCTCCACAGATGCTAGATGTCCCCTTCGGGGAGTTGAGAGTATCGCCAGGTCACGGAAACTCGTAGCGGATTACTAGTGCCCTATCAAAGTGATTTTGATAAGTTAGATTCGGCCTCATGGGCGTAATCTGTATCATATCATAATCCCTGTGATGGGGTACTAGATTCAGCGGGAGCAAATTGCGGCCCATTAAGTGTATCCAAAAATCGGATAATAGCAAGTTACGATCAGCCAATCTCTTGATCGATAAGATCGGTCAGGTCTCTCTCGCGCAGCATACTGCGCCGCCAGTTTTCCAAGGTCGGGACCATAAAGGGAAGCAGGCGCAACGTATAATATGGCGGCAGAATGGGGATTCCCAACAGGTCACCATAAACAATAACAGTAAAAAGACGCTCCTCCTCGTTCCGAGCTTTGTTCAGCTCGTGTACCCAATCGTAGACAGTCATCCCATAGATGACGTCGCGTAGGATTTGAAGCGCCTTTTCAATGCCAAATTCAAGTCGCTGGAGCGTGCGAGATAGCTTGATAGACACTTACCTGCCCGCTAACCGGGCTTGCAGAATTGCTTCCAGTGCCCCCTGGTCCCAGCCGGTGACCTTCTCGCGCCCGTCCACGATAAAGGTGGGGTACTGGCGCACCCAATAGCGCAGCGACTTGAAAAGCCCTTCGGGCGATTGAGAGTCAATCACCCGCATGTGGATCTGGTCGCCATAGCGGTAAGCCAGGTCAGAGAGCCAGTTGGCCAGGCGAGCGGTTTCTTGTTTGAGATCTCCGGGATATTGATCGAGCTCTTCCTGATGTACCTGCCGGCCAATATCGGCCTGGTCGAAGATTTGCTCACAGTGCATACAGTGGAAGAAGTTCGTCAGTACCGGGGCGATAACCTGGACGGAAACGTGGGACATCACAATACTCTCACATAATCCTATCGGAGGCGGGGAATAGGGGCGAACCCTGGCCCGTTGGCGCACCTGCCCGTCCCGCCTGCGCCGGTGTCGGTAGCCTGGGGCCTGCATACGCAGGCACAGGTGGCTCCACCCTACGGGCCAGCGAAAGCAAGACATGGCGGGCGGCCGTTCACCCCTATTCTCTTACCCGAAGTCTAACTGCAGGATGCTTTGTGGTCGGGAATGATGAAGGCTGGATAACATCGCGCCCAGCAGTACACGGATTCCGTTGGCCTGGCGCTCATCAGGCCTCAGCCGGCTTCACCTTCCTGGCTTTCTGGATGGCCTGCCAGCCATCCGCAATCAGGATCACCGCTGCCACCACCAGTACCAGACAGATGACACCAACGAGGATAGCGGCAAGCGCGGCCTGAGCAGTGGCAGCCTGCGGCAGGCTGACGAGAAGATTCGAATAGGCGACCCAGAGCAACGCCGCGATGGTGGTGATGATCATAAAGATCGCGGGATAGAGCGCCCAATTGTGTCTTCTACCCTCCGACATCAGCCATAGCGAGATCAGCAGCAGGGCCAGACCGGCCATCAGTTGGTTTGAAGCGCCGAAGGCGAGCCAGATGGTCAGCCAGGGGATGATCCAGACGAAGAGCAGCGTCAAAAGCAATGCGACGATGCTGCCGACGTGGATGTTCTTCATCGCTGGCACCGCGCCACCCACCAGCTCGGCGCTGGCCACGCGCATGAAGCGCACTACTAGTTGCATGATGGTCAGCGCCATAATGGTCAGGAAGACGGAGCCGTAGGCCACGCCGAAGCTGTGGGGGATGGCGATGTAGTCCAGGAAGTTGGCCAACCCATTGGCGAAAACACCCAGGGCGGCCGAGGCTCCCAGTGTCTCCTGGTAACCACTCAAGCCGCCGAAGGCGACAGTGGCGGTCAGGAAGGCCATAACCGCGAATCCCGCTTCCATGAACATGGCACCGCCGCCAACCGGTAAAGCATCTGTCTCCTTCTCCAACTGGCGGGCTGTGCCGGAGCTGGAAACCAGGCTGTGCCAGCCGGAGATAGCCCCGCAGGCGATGGTGACGAAGAGCATGGGCCACAATGGTCCGGCGGGGATGGTGAACCGGGTAAAGGCAGGGAAGTCACCCATTCCTGGACGCCAGATCAGCAGGCCGATCACACCACCCAGCATCCCCAGCGAGACGATCCAGAAGGAGATATAGTTGACGGGCTGAGCGAAAGACCAGATGGGCAGCACCGCGCCCAGGTAGCAGAAGATGACCACCAGCAAGGTGCCGATGACCTGAGCCTGTGTGTTGCCTAGAAGGATTTTCGGAGAATCGGGGAGGCCGTAGATACCTGAGAAGAGGTTAGTCATAAACGGCAGTGTGCTTATCCAGATGCCTACGAAGGTAAACACGACAGTGACGATGGTGGTCAGGATGATGTCCTGCTTCCACTTATAGGTCATCTGGCCGGCCAGCACACCCATCAGAACGACAGCAATCATGCCGAAGGGTACCTCGGGCTTGGCCATCAAGTTCTTGCCTACCAGGTTGCCAAACGCGCCCATAATCAGCAGCAGGTAGAAGTAGATGAAGATCATGAGGATGTTGCGGGCGCGGGGCGAGATGAGTTTGTAACTGAGTGCGCCCATGGTGTCTCCCTCGCGACGCACACCCATGATCATGGCGCCGTAGTCTTGCACCCAGCCGATGAAGAAGACACCCAAGAGGATCCATAAAAGCGCTGGCAGCCAGCCCCACTGTACCGCAACGATGGGGCCGGTGATAGGGCCCAGCGCGGCGATAGACTTGAACTGGTAGCCGAAGAGCACGCTTCCCTTGGCAGGTGTGAAGTCCACACCGTCCATATACATCGTGGCAGGCGTTTTTTTGTCGGGATTGGGCTGGACGATAGTTTTGTCAATGATCCGGGCATAAAGGCCGTACCCGACAGCGATGCCCACGGCACTCAATATCAAGACAAGTATTGCGTTCATAATTTTTTTTCCTCCTTTGGAAAAAAGAACCCAACACGACGGTCACTGAAGAGATAAACTTGGTGCTGGCGTTTCGCTTGTAGCCTCACCTCCTTTCTCTCTTGTCCCACGTTTCCGTCACGCCGTAGTCACTGCGACACACGTGCCAGCCACCACGGTCGGCTACCGCCCAACCCAGGGGATTTTTTGAGATTTTTGGTGGTACTAAAATCCTATTGATACATTTATTTTATCATCTTTGCAGATAAGTGTCAATAGATTTACACTGAGGTGTATGTAGAATTATCACCATTCAAGTAGTGGCAGAAAAGACTGGTTTGTGAGGGAAAGACTAAGCACTTGTAGGTAATATACAGGCAAAGGACTGTGAGAAGTAAAAAGCTTGCTTTTGAAAGCAGCCCCCCGTAGCACGACATTTCCACTTCATAGTAAAGAAACCCCTATTGTGGGTGAAAGTTACGCGGTTGCGAGGACCAATTCTATCTTGCCAGACTCATATTAGAGCGATGGGAACTGCGCGGTCCGGGCAACGGACAATGGTGATGATAACGATGAAGTTGTAGTACTATGTCGCCCCGGCAATGTACCACTGAAGGATTTGAGGACCATAGGCCATCATGATGAAGCCACCCAGCACCAGGAACGGTCCATAGGGTATCGGGGTAAACAGGCTATAACGGCGCTGAATCACAGCTCGCACAAACCAGAACAAAGCTGCCCCCAGGCCTGCCGATAGCAGCGTGATGAGTAAGGCAAGGAAAACGCCTGGCAGCCCGGTGATCAACCCGATGAAAGTGCCCAGCGTCACATCGCCGAAGCCGAAGGGAACCTCGTTCACCTCACGCCCCGAGAGGCGGCTTAACAGCGCACCCACGGGTTGTGCCAGCAGAAACATCGCATACAGGCTGATAAAGCCGAACGCACCTCCCAGAAGCGCACGCCGATAACTCATATCGTTGTTGAAAAAAGCGCCTCCTATCGCCAGCAAAATCGCCGGCACCATGACGACGTTCAGGATGAGGCGGTGCTCCAGGTCGGTGACAGTCACCAGGATGAAGATGGCGCTGTAGAGGGAAAGAAGGCCTAAATGGAGCGACGGACCGTATCGCCACAATAGCCCCACAAAAATGGCTGGCGTCACCACCTCTACCACTACCGACCGAAGCGGTAACGGGGCACCACATCCCAGGCAAACGCGCCGTCCGCTGAGATATCCTATCACCGCACTCCAGGCTGCTGGGGGCCGGGGCGTATTACAATCCGCGCAGCAAGGAATCTCCCCCAAGCCCACACGACGTGGCAAGGTGTCGGCCGCATGGTTGATGAACACGCTGACCAGCCAGCCGATCAAAGCGTATACAAGTGTCTCGATGCTCATATGTTAGGCCTTTGATGAGACCCTGAAACCATCTTTGACATTCAGGGTCGGAGCGTATACAATCCTATGTTGTTCACAAACTAAGGTCGTTTCCCCGAAGGGACCTACAGGTGCCCAGAAATGCCTATCTACGAGCGAATCAGCATCCTGGTCAGCCTTACACTGTTGGGTCTGGTTGCCTATTTTCTGATTGAGCTGCCCAGCCGGACCATCGAACTGACGCTTTTCGGGTCGCCTCTCACGCTGGTAGTGTCGCAGCGATGGCTAATGGCTTTGCTATTGGGTGGGCTGGCCGCAACCGGCGCCAGGGCTGTTGTGTATGCTCACCCATTCTTGTCTCGCCGAACACCGGGCTATGCTCTCGCCTTTTGGGTATTGCCCGGCCTGCTCGTCATTCTGGCCACGCTGTGGCTCTCCCTGCTGACGCTGTCTCTCGGTTGGTGGTTGGCCGGGATTGGAGCTACGGGCGTGCTACTTTGGTTTTTGGTGCTAGCCGAATATCACACGATTGACCCGTGTGATCCCCTGTATGAATTAGCTCGGCTCTGGCTGAACCTGGTTGCTTATGGCGTGGCCTTCGGGTTCTTCGTCGTTATCTACCAGACCCGTGCGCGCAGCATTTTATCAGCAACAGAAGTGCTGCTCGTCAGCGGGCTTTTGGCTGCCTCGCTTTTACGTGCCGGACCGGCCCAGGCCGGCCGGACGTGGCTCTTTGCCGGAATAGCGACCCTGGTGATGGGGCAGTGCCTATGGGCCATCAACTTCTGGCGCGTACCCCCAGCGACGGCCGGCCTGTGGCTGTTACTCATCTTCTACATATTCACCGGGCTGGCCCAGCAGCATTTGTTAGGACACCTCACCCGTCGCGCGCTGATCGAGTTCGCTGCCGTTACTGCCATCGGCCTCTTCGTCATCCTGCGCTATACGCCGTGATATCTACCCAATTGCGCTGACGTCAACCGACGATACCTCAGATAACTTGTCCAGCATCTCCCGCTTGATAGCTTCCAAGCGCTCCGGTGTCTTTGCCTCAAAGCGCAGTACCAGTACTGGCTGTGTGTTGCTGGCGCGAACCAGGCCCCATCCGTCGCCGAAGAGGACCCGTACGCCATCTACGTCAATCACGTCGTACTTTTGTTTGAAATACTCAGTCATCCGAGCCACTGCCTGGAACTTCTCGTCGTCGGGACAATCCACGCGAATCTCCGGCGTGGCGTAAAAGCGGGGCACATCGGCCAGCATCTCTTGGATGGTCTGGTCGCTGGCGGCCACGTAACGCAGCAGTCGGGCGGCGGCGTAGACGGCGTCATCGTAACCATAGTATTCGTCTGCGAAGAAGAGGTGCCCGCTCATCTCTCCGGCCAGCGGCGCGCCAATCTCTTTCATCTTTTCCTTGATGAGAGAGTGCCCGGTGCGATACATAATTGGCTTTCCCCCTTCTTTCTCTATCTCTTCAACCAATGCCTGGGAGCACTTCACCTCGAAGATAATAGGCGCGCCCGGCTTCCTGGCCAGAATCTCCCGACTGTAGAGGATGAGCAAGTAGTCGCCCCAGATAATGTGACCCTGCCGGTCTATCACACCCAGGCGGTCGGCATCGCCATCGAATGCTACACCCAGTTCAGCCCCGGTCTCATTGACTCTAGCGATGAGGTCGGTCAGGGAGGCAGGTAAGGTAGGGTCTGGGTGATGATTGGGGAAGGTGCCATCAGGCTCGCAATACAGGTGCGTTACGTCGGCCCCGATCTCGTCTAGCAACTGAGCTGTCAGCGATGCGCAACCGTTGCCGCAATCGGCAATCACTTTCATCGGGCGGGCGATGGTCCCTACTCGCTGGCGCATGTCGGCCACGTAATCAGAGATGATGTCGGCTTCGGTGCGAGTTCCTTTCCCTACCTCAAAGTCGTCAGCCTCAATGAGCTTTCGTAACTCCTGGATAGCCTCTCCATAAATAGTGGCGTGCCCCACGGCAACTTTGAAGCCGTTGAATTCTGGCGGGTTGTGGCTGCCGGTGATCATCGCGCCGCCTTCCACATCCAGGTTCCACAGCGCCCAATACACGCCAGGCGTAGGTACCAGGCCCACGTCTATTACATCCACGCCAGTGCTCAGGATGCCCTCGGTCATAGCGCGAGCGTAGGTCGGGGACGAGGGGCGCACGTCGTGGCCGATGACAACCTTTTTGTGACCAGCGCGGCGTATCATTGTGCCAGAGGCTTTGCCCAGTAGATGCGCAAACTCTTCGGTTAAGTCTTGGTCTACCACACCACGGATGTCGTATTCACGGAAAATGGCGGGGTTCACGGATGTCATGGTTGAGTCTCCTATTCAATACAACGTTACAAACTCTCTCTTATGCCAAGCTCACGCCGGGCTACCCTCCGATGATACCCCATGTCAGCGTTTGTGTCAATGACGCAACGGGGGGGATTTCAGTTTGCAGGCAAGTGCGATAGAATATTGCAAATTAGGCACAATGTCATATTATTATGGTGATGCCTAGCACGTGACTGGGTTCAAGTCTTGCTTTATAGTAGAAAGGGGAAAAATCATCGGTTCGTGATAGAAACCTGTACATTTTGCGGTGTGCTTAGTTTCAAATTCACCCACGACTTGCCAGGAGGAAAGGTCTATGGAGTCAGACGCGAATGCCCAGCCGATAGAGAACGCAGGTAGTTCCGAGGAATATGCGAAGGGTGCGGAGAATTCCCAGGGTCCTGATGGGCATGCGGCCTTGATCGCAGAGCTGAAAGAACAACGAGAGCAGATCAAACAAGGCGGCGGCCCGAAGCGGATCGAAACCCAGCATGCCAAGGGCAAGCTCACCGCCCGCGAGCGCATCACCCGTCTGCTGGACGAGGGAAGCTTTCAAGAGATAGATGCCTACATAACCCACCGCCACAGAGACTTTGGCATGGATAAGAAATGCTACCCGGGCGACAGCGTAGTGACCGGATTTGGCAAGATCAACGGGCGAGCGGTGTGTGTGTATGCCCAGGATTTCACGGTGTTGGGCGGCTCCTTTTCTGAAGTACAGGGGCAGAAGGTGGCCAAAGTGATGGACCTGGCGCTGGAATCGGGAGTGCCGGTCATCGGACTCAACGACTCGGTGGGGGCGCGCATTCAAGAGGGGGTGTATAGCCTGGCAGCCTACGCCGAACTTTTCTGGCGTAACACCCAGGCCAGCGGGGTCGTCCCCCAAATCAGTGTGATGCTGGGTCCGTGTGCTGGTGGATCGGTTTATTCCCCCGGTCTTACCGATTTTGTGATTATGACCAAAGGGACGAGCCACATGTTCATCACCGGTCCGGAGGTCATCAAGACTGTGACACAAGAAGAAGTGGATGTGGAGACACTGGGGGGCGCAATGACGCACAGCACTGCCAGTGGTGTGGCCCATTTCGCCGCCGACGACGAGGACCATGCACTGGAGCTGACCCGTATCCTTCTCAGCTATCTGCCGTCAAACAACGCTGAGCCACCTCCCGCCGTCGAACCGACCGACGACCCGTGGCGCATGGACCTGGAGCTAAACACTCTTGTGCCCACCGATCCCAGTGAAGGCTACAATATGAAGACGATCATCCGCAGGATCTTTGACCAGAATAGTTTTTTTGAGGTACACGAGTATTTCGCCCAAAATGCTATCGTCGGCTTTGCCCGGCTGCATGGACAGACAGTGGGCGTGGTCGCTCAGCAGCCGATGATTCTGGCCGGCGTCATAGATATTGACGCCTCCGATAAAATTGCTCGCTTCATTCGTTTCTGCGATGCATTCAACATCCCGATCATCACTTTCGTCGACTCGCCGGGCTTCTTGCCCGGCCTGTCCCAGGAACACGGCGGGATCATCCGGCATGGGGCAAAAATCGTTTACGCCTATTCCGAGGCAACGGTGCCAAAGCTGTGTGTCGTCACCCGCAAAGCTTATGGTGGGGCTTACATCGTGATGAGCAGCAAATACATTCGCACCGATTTTGTCTTCGCCTGGCCTACAGCCGAGCTGGCCGTGATGGGAGCCGAAGGAGCCATCAATATTCTCTACCGCAAACAACTCAAAGAGATGCAGGATTCCGATGCCCGCCGGGCGCGTGCACGCCTGGTGGCCGAGTTCCAGGAGAAGTTCTCAAAGCCCTACCGAGTCGCCGCCAGTGGTCACATTGACGATATTCTCGTTCCGGCCGAAACGCGTCCGCGTCTTATCGCCGCCCTGGAACTGCTGCACAACAAGCAGGTGACGCTCCCGCCCAAGAAGCACGGGAATATTCCACTGTAATGAGAGACGAAGCCCCGCGTAGGCGGGACGAAGCCCCGCGCAGGCGGGACGAGCGAGGTGCACTGTGAACATAATTATGCAAGGGCTGAGTTTGAGTGGGATGGGCCTGGGGCTCACTTTTGCGGCGCTAGGGCTACTCATCCTGGCGATGATTCTGCTAGAATACATCTTCCGGACGCGCCGGTTGGTTCCCGACGTGCGTGAGACGGAAGAGACGCGGGTGGTCAGCACGCTAGCGCGGGACACAGAGGAGGAAGAAGTCGTCGCGGCCATTGCCGTCGCGCTGGCTCATCTGCGTTTGCTGGACCTCCATCGGAGCGGACTGGGAACCACGCTCGAGGCTGGACACGGGCCGTGGTGGACAGTGGGCCACATTCGGCGGCATTTTCAAAGGAGAGGGTAACTACTCAGGCTGGGCCAGGTGCAACCCCCCGGCCCAGCCTGAGTAGTTAAAGGAGAGGATAGCCATGAGTCCAACTTCCAGACGGCGGTTAAAGGTGACTGTCAATGGCAAACCGTATCTGGTTGAGGTGGGAGATTTGAGCAGGTCGCCGATCACGGTCAACGTCAATGGACGCCCTTACCTGGTGACCATCGAGGCTGGCGCATTAGAGATGGTGCCTGCCGACGAGCCGGCGTCCGCTTTGGAGTCGGTGGTGCGAGAGACGTCGGCACCGGAGAAAGCTCCCACACCGCCAGGACCGGGCGGGCCGTTGGTAAAGCAGGTCAAAGCGCCCATGCCCGGTAACATTCTCGACATCAGCGTCAAGCCGGGCGACCCTGTCCGCTTCCGGCAGCGACTGTGCTCGTTGGAAGCGATGAAAATGAAGAACGCCGTTCGTTCACCCCGTGATGGTGTGATTGCCAGTGTGAATGTCACGGAGGGACAGGCGGTAGCTCACGGGGATGTGCTGTTTACGTTTGAAGACAGGTCCCCCTCGGGAGAGTGAGAGCGCTTATGGACTCCATAAATCTGCTGGAACTGGTACAAGCTCCGATGCACCTCACGTGGCAGATGGTAGTGATGATGATCGCCGGGGGGGTACTTATTTACCTGGCCATTGCCAAAGATTACGAGCCGGTGTTGTTGTTGCCCATCGGTTTTGGGGCGATCCTGGCCAATCTGCCTCTCACGGGTATTACCGGCGAGCAGGGTATGCTTGGCATTCTCTACCGAGCCGGCATCGAGACGGAACTTTTCCCTTTACTTATATTCATCGGCGTGGGGGCGATGACGGACTTTGGCCCGCTTCTGGATAATCCCAAAATGGCGCTGCTGGGTGCGGCTGGCCAGTTTGGCATCTTTGGCACCCTGATGCTGGCACTGGCTCTAGGCTTCGATCTGAACGAATCGGCGTCCATTGGCATCATCGGCGCGATAGACGGCCCGACGGCTATCTACGTCTCGACCAAGTTGGCGCCGCACCTGCTGGGCCCAATCGCCGTGGCGGCCTATAGCTATATGTCGCTGGTGCCCATTATCCAGCCGCCAGTCATGCGTTTGCTGACCACTGATGCCGAACGTAAAGTCCGTATGCCCTATATTCAGCGCGAAGTATCTAAGACGACGCGGGTGCTCTTTCCGATCGTGGTGACGATCATCGTCTCGCTGCTGGCGCCAGTTGCCTCGCCCTTGATTGCCACGCTGATGTTCGGCAACCTGATGCGCGAGTCAGGGGTGGTAGAGCGATTGAGCAAGTCGGCCCAAAATGAAATTGCCAACGTCACTACCATTTTCCTTGGCCTGACCATCGGCAGCACAATGGCCGGCGACAGCTTCATCCGCCTCGATACTTTGCTCATTCTGGGAATGGGTTTGCTGGCCTTCATCCTCGACACGGCAGGCGGTGTACTCTTCGGTAAGCTGATGTATGTTCTCTCCCACAAGAAGTTCAATCCACTCATCGGCGCAGCCGGCATCAGCGCCTTTCCGATGTCGGCTCGCATCGTGCAGCGCCTGGGGCAGGAATACGATTTTGAGAACTTTTTGCTGATGCACGCCATGGGGGCTAACACGGCCGGTCAGCTTGGGAGCGTAGTCGCGGGTGGTGTGGTCCTGGCTCTGTTGGGGGGCATTGTCTAAGAGGGTGTGCCTGAAAATAAGGTGGGGCAGCCTTTTCCCCCGAGGGGATAGGTCCCCTCTGGGGAAAAGGCCACCCCACGTCTTTTCTAAAACTCGGTTGTGGTTCTCACCAATTGCAACATCAACAGGGATACATCGTGGGTCTCAGCATCCGGCAGCATGAAGTAGCCGGGCAACATAGCCTGCAATTGAAAGCCGAACCCCTGAAAGGCCTGGATGTCAGCAGTTCTATTGGCGACAATTTCGGCAGTGAGGAGGTACAGGTTCAGCTTTTTGGCTATATCGATCAGTATCCTGAGCATTGCCGTGCCGAGGCCACGATAGCGATAGGGCTTAGCCAAAAAGACTCGCACCTCGGCCTTATGACGATACGGGCCGTTGCCCAGATGCAATGTCATGTCGCCCACAATGTCGTCGTTGACCAAAGCCACCAGGGGGAGTACACGGTTGTAATCTAATTCATCTATCCACCTCTGGATGACTGCCGGATCTTTCACATTGTCGCGCATATACTTCATATCGTCGTCGCCTGTCTGGGCGAACATCGTCTGCAACCGTTCCTTGTCACCCGGCTCCAGCATTCGAAGAAGTACCCGGGTGCCATCGCGCAGGGTGACGATGTTGCGATAAGTTGCCAGCCTTGTGCTCATTGAAGACGCCATTCAAAGCCTCCTGTGTGCTGCGTAGTGCGACCGATGTGTTGAAGATCGTCTGTCCTCACCCGGGGTAAGTCAGGAAGGGCGAAATGACTCAAGCCAGGACTGGCTCGGCGAGTTCTGCCCCGCGCCGGAGGGCCTGTTCATTGGGCTTCAGCATTGCGTGCTTGCTTTCAGGTAAATGATCGCGCAGGGCTTTGACTACGGCTTCTAGCGGCAATACATTAGTCGCCGCCACCAAAGCACCCAACACTACCATATTTGCCATCTTGGTATTTCCCAACTCAGCAGCAACGTCACTTGCAGGGACAGCGATATAACGAATGTCAGTTCGGGACGGTGTACCTGAGATGAGCGAACTGTTATACACTAACACCCCTTTCTCTTTGACCAATGGCTCATATTTTTCCATCGAGGGGTTATTCAGCACGATCGCTGAGCTGGGACGCCGGATGACGGGGGAGCCAACCTCCTCATCGCCGATGATGACAGTCACGTAGGCTGTTCCCCCACGCATCTCCGGCCCGTAGCTGGGAATCCATGTGACGTTTTTACCATTGTCCATGCCGGCATAGGCCAAAACCATCCCGGCGAAGAGAGCCCCTTGACCACCAAAACCAGAGATAATAATCTCTTCTTGCATCATTCCCTCCAACAAGATTAGAGATTAGAGATTGGACTTATCTCCAATCTCTAATCTCTATTTCAGGTCTTTAACAATATCTGCCACCTTATAATCGCCCAGCGGATAGTAAGGTACCATATTCTCTTTGATCCAGTCAAGGGCTTGATAAGGCGCCAGTCCCCAATTGGTGGGGCAGGAGGACAGGAACTCGATCATCGAGAACCCGGCGCCGGCTATTTGCACCCGAAACGCAGTGCGGATGGCCTTCTTGGCGTCTTTGATGGTGCGAATATCGTAAACAGAGCGACGCACCACGTAAGAAGCGCCGGGCAGGCCAGCCAGCATTTCGGCCATGCGTATGGGCATACCGGTCATCTCCACGTCCCTTCCTGTCGGCGAGGAGCCAGTCACCTGACCTGGGAGGCTGGTGGGTGCCATCTGCCCGCCGGTCATCCCATAGATGGCGTTGTTGATGAAGAAGACGGTGATGTTCTCGCCGCGCGTGGCAGCCCATACAATCTCAGCCATGCCGATAGAAGCCAGGTCACCATCTCCCTGATAGGTGAAGACAACCTTATCAGGTTGCACCCGTTTGAGCCCGGTGGCCATAGCCGGCGCACGTCCATGAGCAGCCTCGGCACTATCCAGCTCGAAGTAATTGTAGAGCAACACAGAGCATCCCACCGGTGCTACGGCGATGGTACGCTCACGGATGCCGAGTTCGTCAATCACCTCGCCGATGAGCTTGTGGATGAGACCATGTGTGCAGCCTGGGCAGTAGTGTGTCGGAACGTTGCTGAGCGCTTCTGGTCGC
>JAHELX010000682.1 GCA_024643945.1 Anaerolineales bacterium | reverse complement strand
TATGGACGCTCCTGCCCCAGACCAATTGCAGGCGTTGCGGCGAGGCGACCTGCATGGCCTTCGCTTTTGCCTTGCTACTGAACAAACAGACCCTGGATGCCTGCCTGCCTCTGGCGTCCGACCCGGCCTTCGCCGAGCGGCAGGCACAATTGAGGGCATTGGTATGATCTGGCTGTTGACTCTTTCAGCCAGGAGAATGAAGGTTCCTGGTACCTGCCCAGAGATTACCTGCGGCGATGTCTATCCAGGACACCCAAGGTCAGGCAGCCTAGATGCGCTCGACGCGAGCGCTCACGTACCTGGTCGGTGGTAAAGACCTGTTCGCCGTCGGCGCTGAAGTACACCACCGGACAATCTTGTGTCCGGCAGAACAGATATGGCTCGTGTGTGACGTGAACCAGGCTGATCCAATTGGAGCAGGCCATCTGAAAATCTTGCTGCGACCTTCATCTATCGCGACGACGAGTGCTTTCGCCCGGGCGGGACCCTGGCGACTGACTCTGTATCAGGTGGGACAGGTGCTCGTCGTGCTCGTGCCTAGTGCTTCTTCCTGGGCAGTGAACGGGCGGCCGCGATGGCCAAGGCCCTGCAGATCGGTGGCGGCGGCTTCAGCGCCAAAGCACCACGTCTTTGATTTGCAGGTCATCCCAGGCAGAGCCGGCGTTTTGCAGCAGCGGGATGCTCCGGCCTATGCTTACAGCGACCTGGTTCGGACCCGGTTGTAGCCGGCCGGCACTTCCCAGGTGTAGGACACCCAACTGCCGCTGAAATCTTCAGGCGGAAAGGCCGGGGCCAGCCGTTGCCCGTTTACCTACACGTAGTTGCCCCACACGTTGCTCTGCATCAGCCGCAGGCTAAGCTGCCACGGCCCCGAGCCGGGATGTGGCACGTAGACGGTGCCCTGCCAGACGGTGCTGGGGTTACGAGCGCCGGACAGGGGCATCCACGGTTCCAGGAAGTCGCTGTCTCCCAACAGTGGCTTCCGTTAGTATTCCTTCACTCATGCGATGAACCATCTATCGTAATACAGCACTCACCCACCCAACGAGCCCGCCCCCAATCACCAGCCAGGCCGAATTGACTTTGAAGCGGAACAACAACCCCAGGGCTGCGAGCGCCAGAACGACGGTGAGCGGGTCGATCAGCGCGGCCTGGCCCAATTGCAGTGTCACTGCCGCCATCAACCCCAAAGAGGCGGCGTTCACGCCGTCCAGCAAGCCACTGGCCCAGGGTGAATTTCGCACACGTGGGATGACCGGATTGCTCAGGGCGACGAAAACGAATGAGAGCAGGAAAATACCGAGAGTTGCCAACAACGCGCCAGGCACGCCGCCGAGCAGGTAGCCGATGAAGGTGGCAGTGGTGAAGACCGGGCCGGGCGTTACCTGCCCGATGGCAATCGCATCCACTAACTGCCGGTCTGTAAGCCAGCCCAGCCGCACCACGAAATCGGCGTGCAGAAAGGCCAGCAGTACGTAACCGCTGCCGTACAGCACCGCCCCGATTTTAAGGAAGGTCAGGAACATGAGGGGCAAGCTGAAAGGTGCAGCAGCCAGCGCGGGGAGCGACAACCCGCCGATGGGCACGAACATCCCGGCCAGGTCAGTTTTCCTGAATCGGTGTAGATTCTCGCCTAGCATCACCACCAGCCCGCCGGCGAACAGCAGCGCGAGCTCGTTGACGCCGAGGAAGTAAAGCGCAAGCACAGCCAGGCCGACTGCCGCGGTGAGCGGGCCTTTGACCGCTTTTTGCCCCAGCCCCCACAGCGCCTGGACGATGATGGCGATGACGACCGGTTTGATTCCGTAGAGTAGCCAGCTCGCTTCAGGCGTTGAACCGAAGCGCACGTAAGCCCAGGCCAGCGCCATGACGATCAGCATGGCGGGCAGGATGAAGCTGGCGCCACCGGCTATCAGCCCGGCCCACCCCGCCCGCACGAAGCCCAGGTGGATGGCCATCTCGGTCGAGTTGGGGCCGGGGATGAGGTTGGTGGCGCCGAGTAAGTCAAGGAAATGCTGATCGGTTACCCACTTGCGGCGCTCCACCGTTTCATCACGAAACATGGCGATGTGCGCCGCCGGCCCTCCGAAAGCAGTCAAGCCGAGTCGGAGGAAGAGCAGAGTCACTTCCCGCAAGGGGTGGCGGTGTTGTGCCTGATCAGATGTCGGCATAGCTCTTTTCTTAATCTGGGTAGAAACTGCTTCGGTTAACCGGGCTTACCAAGTAACAAGCGAGGCAATTGCCGCCTCGCCCATGCCTTCCGTATGCTACAGTTAGCCTAGATCATGTTTGCGGCTGGGCACGCCAGCCTTAGAGTATCGGTCAATTGGTGATCTTATCAGTGCTCTCAATCCTGTAGCCGCTGTCGCGGGGGACAATGACGTAGTTGTGGCGCCACAGTGGGCTGTAGCCTGGGTCGCCAGGCTTGGTGTCGTAGATCGTGTACTGGCCCTTCACTTTCTCTGGCTCACCGTTGTCACCATCCATCGAGTAGACCACAATGTACTCGTCGGCCACATGCGTTTTGCTTGGGTCCACCGCTACAGGTCCGCACGGGATAGACCAGACCGCCTCACCGCCCGCCCAGCGAGGGTGAACTACCTGTGCTGACCGGCCTCGGCTGGTTATGGCATAGTACTTGCGCACTTTCCCGCCGACAACTCGACTCTGCCGCTCCAGATAGCCTTGTTCCATCAGACCATGCAGGATCGGGTAAAGGCTACCTGGGCCAATCTCATATCCGTGACGCCGAAGCTCCTCCATCAACGCAGTTCCATACACCGGTTCGTGCGACGCGTGGTGCAGAATGTGGATCTTGATAAAGCCAAGTAGGAAGTCGTGTAACATAATATTTAATTCCAATATTGTTGATCGATTATACTATAATCTATTGAAGTGTCAATATTCACCCGTAAATGGCAGACAATTCAAGATAAGGCTGTTTCGGGCTCTCTCGGCCAGAAAAGATACACTACTCTGCCGGTTTAGGATTTGACAAGTTCACTTCTGCATATTAGTATATTAGCGGATACTAACATGAAAGACCCATACCACGATCCGGATGAATTGGCTCGTATCCTGAAGGTGCTTTCGGTCGGCACGCGAGTGCGCATCGTCCAACTTCTAAGGAAGCACGCTCTATGCGTTAATGCCCTGGCTGCCCGGTTGGACGTGACGCAAGGGGCTGTCTCGCAACACCTGCGCATCATGAGGGATGCCGGGCTGGTGATCGACGAAAAGCGTGGCTACCACGTTCACTACCGGCTGAACGAAGAGACCCTCGGAAGGTGGCGCGCGGCTGTGAACCGCTTGTTGGAACCGCTACCTGCGGAGCTGTCTGAAACGTATCTCAGAAACTCTGAGAGATCGAAAGGATAGATGCGGTCATCGCCACGGCGGCCCTCATCCGCGATTATTTCCCCGACAAACCGGTCAAGGAGCAGCGGCTGATGCTGAACATGGGCTTTATGAACGTAATCCCGGCCTTTTTCGGAGGCATGCCCATGTGCCACGGGGCCGGTGGGCTGGCCGGGCAGTACTACTTTGGCGCCCGTACGGCGGGCACCAACATCATAGAAGGGGTGATCGAGCTCAGCCTGGGACTGTTCCTGGGCAAGTCCATCGGCCACCTGCTGGCGGCCTTCCCCATGCCGCTGGTG
>JAHELX010000093.1 GCA_024643945.1 Anaerolineales bacterium | reverse complement strand
TGCCCCCGATCCCGTATGGGTTTCGGCGGGCGGATGGAGATCCCTCAGGCCAACTGCACGGGGGTCCCGGGTTGCTGCGCCGGGTGATGTTGGGCGTAAGCCGCGAGTTGAGAACCCAGGGATTCACCGGTAGGTCCCTCGCGGGGAGGCGCACTATCTTCCTGAATGGACATGGCGAGCAGGGTTTAAATGTCAACGGCCTGGAGGTGCTCGACGTCCCCTATCAGCGCAAGGTGGGATTGGATTTTCCCGCCGATCTCTCGGCTCGAGTGGTGGTGATCAGCACCGGCCATGTCGAGCAGCACGGGTATCACCTGCCGTTGAGCACCGATAGCCTGATCGTCGACGCCATTGCCCGAAGGGTGAGCGCCAGCGCCCCGGCGACTGTCTTTTGCCTGCCGGTCTGGCCTTACGGCGTCAGCACGCACACCCGCGAGTTCCCTGGCACCCTGAACCTGGGCGGCCGCGTCTTCGAGGATCTCTTCCTGGCAATCGTCGATAGGTTGGTGGAGCTGGGCGCCGAGATGATTTATTTCTCCAATGGACATGGCGGCAACCATTCGTTTCTGGTCAATGTGGTCAAATATGCCGGTGAACGCCATCCCGGAGTATTCGTCGCCACCGAATGGCTGCATACGACCGGCCCGGCTCTGGAACGCTATCGTCACAGCGCGAGGGGCGGCATGGGACACGGCGGCGAACTGGAGACCAGCTACATCTTGCATTTGCGGCCAGAGCTGGTGCATATGGACCGCGCTACCAGCGAGACCAATTTTATCAGCTCACCTCACTACTATATGGATTGGGTCGAGGGAGGAAAGTTGATCGCCAATCCTCCCTGGAGCGACGACACGACCAGTGGGCTTTATGGCGACGCCACGCTGGGGACGGCAGAGAAAGGGCACTTATGGCTGGCGGCTGCCGTTGAGGAGAAATTGAACATCCTGAGAGAAATTCGCGAGCAACACGCCCGTCGCCAGATGAAACGCTCCACGCGCAAGGAGAAGGAATGTTAAAAGAAGCACGTGAAATACAGCAACAACTGACCCAGTGGCGCAGAACCATCCATCGCCAGCCCGAACTGGGCTTTGACGTTCATCGCACCGCAGAATTGGTTGCGATGATTCTGGACAACCTGGGCCTCAAAGTGCAGATAGGCGTCGGCAAGACGGGCGTGGTCGGCTATCTGGGAGCAGGCGATGGCCCCGTCATCGGCATACGGGCCGATATGGATGCCCTGCCCATCCAGGAAGAAAACGAGGTGGAATACGCCTCACAGGTGCCGGGGCAGATGCACGCCTGCGGCCACGATGCCCATACTACGATGCTGCTGGGGGCAGCGACGCTGCTCAGCCGCCACAACCTGCCGGGCCAGGTGCGCTTTCTCTTTCAACCCTCGGAGGAAATGGGTGACGAGGAGGGAATTAGTGGAGCTCCGCGTATGATCGCCGATGGTGCGCTGGAAGGGGTTGACGCGGTGATTGCCCTGCACGTAGATGGGTCACTGGATACAGGCCGAGTCTCTGTGGGAGATGGTTGGGTCGGCGCGGCTGTAGACACCTTTCGCGCGCACATTATAGGGCAAGGCGGGCACGGTGCTTTTCCTCACCAGGCGCTCGACCCCATCTGGCTGGCGTCGCAGGTGCTTAATGCGCTTTACGCGCTCCCTTCCAGGCGGGTAGCACCTTTGCAACCCTCCGTGGTTTCGGTGGGTGTCATTCGGGGCGGCAGCGCCGATAACATCATTCCCGATGCGGTGTATCTTGAGGGCACCCTGCGTAGCTTTGCCGACGACGTCCGCGAGCAGCTTATTCAGGAGGTGGAGCATGCGATGCGGATCACCCGTGCCTTCGGCGGAGATTACCACCTGCAAATTGAACGCGGCTATCCGGCTACCTATAACGATCCCATCGTCGTCGGTTGGCTGCGTCAGGTCGGGAGCGAGCTTCTGGGGAGAGATAGGGTCGGCACCGAGCAGAAGACCATGGGCGCCGAGGATTTCAGTTTTATGGCCAAGGCGGCCAAAGGCGCTATGTTTCGTCTGGGTGTCAAACCACCTGGCGCCGAGCCGCGTTACTTGCACACCTCCACCTTTGACCTGGACGAGGAAGCTCTGCCGATTGGCGCCGCCATCTTAGCCGAGACTGCCCGGCGCTTCGTGCATGGCGAACTTACCTGGAGATAGGGGGGACAATGCCGCTCACGATCCTCTCAAAGGACGAGGTACGCACCATTCACCACGCCACACTACGGATATTGTCCGAGGTGGGGGTGATCTTAGGCGATGCCGAGGCGCGCACTCTACTATTCGATCACGGTGCGCGAGAAAGCCACGGGCGCGTGTGTCTGCCGCCCGATCTGGTCGAGACCTGCCTGAAGCGCTGTCCTCAGCAGGTTACCCTGCGCGGACGGGGAGGGCAGGTGACTTTGGGCACGGGTCAGTTGCATGTTCACAACCTGGGCGGCGCACGCGACGTGCTCGACGCGCCAGGCGCTGACCTGCGGCCGGCGACAGCCAGCGATGTGGCTCACAGCGCGCGCTTGCTGGATGCCCTGGATAACGTGACTACGATCACACCCCTTTACACTCCGCGTGACGTGCCGCCACCTGTGATGACCTTGACCATGTTCGATCAGACAGTGCGCCATACCCTCAAGCCGATCAACGGCCCTGGGGTCCAGACACAAGCAGAGGTGCGCCGCCTGGCCGAGATGATACACGTCGTCTTCGGCGAGTCGCCGGTTGTTTCGCTGGCCGTCTCGCCCATCAGCCCGCTCAGCTTCCCGCAAGACATTGTCCAGGCGATATTGGAGATTGCACGCTGGGGATTGCCCTTTGGGCCGTTGCCTTGTCCCAATGTGGGTGCAACGGCACCTATGTCGTTGGCCGGTGCGCTGGCACAGCAGAATGCAGAGATATTGGCCTCGATTGTCCTGGTGCAATTGGTGGCTCCCGGGCACCCGGTGATCTATTGTGGGCGACCGGCAGTGCTCAACATGCGCAGCGGCGCACCCATCTGGGGCAACCCGGAGATTGGGCTGGCCTCGGCGGCCACGGTCCAGATCGGGCATCATTATAACCTGCCGGTGAACGTCTACGGGCTGGCAGGCAGTGGGTATGCAATTGACATCCAAAATGGCTACGAGCGTGCGCTGAATGCCATCGTTCCTGCCTTGGCTGGCGCCGACGAACTCTCCGGCGTGGGGGAGATGGCAGGGGGTATCTTTTCATCCGACGTCCAGATGGTCATTGATAACGAGATCATGGGCATGGTACAGCGCGTACGGCGTGGCTTTGCCGTGGACGAAGAAGCGTTGGCGCTTGAGGTGATTGCCCAGGTGATGGATTCTACACGCAACTTCCTGGCGGAGCTACACACAGTCAAGTATCTGCGGGGGGGTGAAATCTGGCAAGGACGACTCGCGGTGCAAGAGATCGGTTGGGAGATATGGCGCGATGCCGGACGCCCCACAGTGATAGAGCGGGCGCAGCACGAAGTGGAACGGATCCTATCGACGCACGAAGTCCCTCCCTTGCCCGAGGATCAATCCAGCGCCCTGGATGAGATCGTCCAAGCCGCTTTGAGCGAACATTTTTGATCCGTGTGGGAAGGCTTGAATTCGACGGAACAATGGAGGTGTATATTGACATTGCATCATATTTCTGTTATATTGCACTTACCTAACTGGGTTCTTCGCTAGATCCGCAAATAAAGTGTTTGCCCCACTCCTCCCCATGGAGCGGCCTAAATACCTGGCGCGAGTGAGCTGCCAGCCCAACCAGTTAGCGAAGACCAGTTATGGCCGACTCAGTTGCTTGATGAGCCAAGTGCACAGGTTGTACACAGCTATTTCAGCGACCAACCAACCAATTCATCAGACTTGGCCTCGGCAAAGGAGATTGTATGTGGGCTGGTTTAGGCTGCCAGTGTGGCCCATTTCCTCACAGTCGCAAAACCAACGCGGACCTACCTCTTTTCCGTAATGGCACCTAACTGGCAACTTGACCATCAGGTAACCTAGCTTTGCCATACTATACCTGGCTAACTTTAAGTCTGACGGTTTCCTATCTCCCTAAGCTCGAACCCTATCGTGGAGAGATTAGCAGAGTTTCATAGGTTTGGAGTATGCCCAGCAGCAGTTTGCTGGTGAGCGTCTCACGATCAGCCATGACCCAAAGGGTCGCTATTCTCACAGGAGGAGATAAGATGTTTGCCAGAATGTGGTATTTGCCCCTCATAGTGATGTTGGCTCTGGTGGTAACGGCTTGCGCTGGCCCCGCCCCGACGGAGGCTCCCCAGCCGGCCGTCACCGAAGCACCGGCCGTGACAGAGGCTCCCCAAGCGGCCGCTACCGAAGCACCGGCTGCGACGGAGGCTCCCCAGCCAGCCGCCACCGAAGCACCGCCTGAGACCAGAGAGCCCGTGGTAGTCCGCATCGGCTGGGGTGGCAGCCCCGATACCCTCAACCCCGGCACCGCTATCCTGTCCGAGGCCTACGACCTGTTTGAGTTGGTGTACGACTCGATGTTCGACCTGCAACTGGATGGCACCTACACGCCCGGTCTGGCCGAAAGCTGGGATGTCTCCGACGACGGCAAGGTCTGGACCTTCACGATTCGCCAGGGCGTGAAGTTTCACGATGGGGAACCTCTCACGGCCAAAGACATCGTCTTTTCGTACAATTTCTACCAGAGCCACGAAGATTTCCCCTATCTGCCCGTTTATACCGAGTACTTTGACAGTGTTGAAGCGCCCGACGACAGCACGGTGGTGATCACGCTGTCGGAAGCCATCCCCAATATGGAAAGCCAACTCATATTCTTGTACGTGATACCCGAACATATCTGGGCCCAATACGATGACCCCACCGCCGCCGCCGAATTTGAGAATACAGAGATGATCGGTAGCGGCCCCTTCAAGATGGTGGAATACAAACAAGGGGAGTTCGTCTATCTGGCGGCGGTTAAGGACCACTATCTGACGCCGCCCAAGGTTGACGAAGTAGTCTTTCAGACATTTGCCAATCAGGATGCATTGGTGCAGGCCCTGGTCACCGGCCAGGTGGACATGATCACAGAGATGCCTAACACGGCGGTTCCTACTCTGCGCAATGCCCAGAACGTCCAACTGGTTACCGGCGCGCCGCTGGCACCGGAACTGAACGACATCATCCCCAACCAGGTTGCGCCGGAAAATTGCCCGGCTGAGGACGGCGTTTGCTCCGGGCACCCTGCCCTGCGCGATCGAAACGTCCGCCTGGCCCTGGCTTACGCCACCGACAAGCAGAAGATCATTGACGTGGTCTTGCTCGGCCTGGGCGCACCCGGCCTGACGCTCATCCCCGATGGCCTGGGTGTTTGGTACAACGATACCATTAAAGATTATCCCTTCGACATCAACGAGGCCAACCGCATCCTCGACGAGGCTGGCTACGCCGATACCGATGGCGATGGCGTCCGTGAGATGCCGGACGGCACTAACCCTTTGACCTTCCGCTTGTACTGGAACAACGACAGTTCTACCAATCCCCGTATCGCCGAATTGCTGGCGGAGACCTGGAGCCAGATTGGGGTCAAGCTCCAGCCCCAGGCGCTCGACCCGGATGCGCTCACCTCGGTGTGCTGCCCCACCTTCGACTTTGATATCATCCTGTGGGGTTGGGGCTCTGATCCGGACCCCGGCTTCCTGTTGAGTGTTCATCTCACCGACGAAATTCCGACCGGGAATAGCGAAACTGGCTACTCTAATCCCGAATACGACACGCTATATGCGCAACAGGCTACCGCGCTCGACCCCGAGAAGCGCCGGGAAATTGTCTGGAAGATGCAGGAAATCCTGCATCGTGACGTGGTGTACATCATCCCCTTTTACGATGAGGCGGTTCAGGCTTACCGCACTGATCGCTTTACAGGATGGATTACCGACCAGCCCAAAGTTTGGTTCCAGGACCCAACCTCGCTGACCGTGATCGAACCGGTCAAATGAGTTTATACCCAACGCACGCGGGTATTGTAGATTGGTTTTGGATTGAGGATTAGGTGAGCATACCTATCACAATTAGCTATTTCTGAAGACAGCCACCCAGGCCTGCTACGGCGCAGGTCTTGGGTGGCTGTTGTTTTGTTGATGATTCTCAAAATCTCGAACCTCGAATCACACATCTCGAATCGCCAAACGGAGGCGACCGGTGAGAGGCTATGGATACCTTCTGAATAAGATAGGCTGGGCCTTTTTTACCCTCGTGTTCGTCATTGTGCTCAATTTCTTCTTATTCCGGGTCTTGCCCGGCGACCCGGCCCGGGCCGGCATACGTGACCCGCGCCTGACTGTGCAAGCCATAGAAGCAATCCGGGCCCGGTTCGGCCTGGACAAGCCAGTCATCAACTGCTTTGAAACCCTCAACCCGCTGCGCCTGGGCAGTTGCAGCGTCAACCCGCTGCAGACGCAATTTTTCATTTACGTGGGCAATCTGTTGCGCGGCGAATTAGGCATCAGCTATCACACCAATCGCCCGGTGGCGGAGGTGCTGACGGAGCGTTTGTGGAACACGGTGTTGCTGGTGGGCGCTGGACAGATCCTCTCCATCTTTATCGGGATCACATTGGGGATGATAGCCGCCTGGAAAGCGCGCACCGGGATCGACTATACCGCCCTGATCGCCAGCCTGACGGCATGGAGCTTGCCCACGTTTTGGCTGGGCATCATCTTGCTGTTATTTGGAAGCCGCCATCTGGGCCTGCCTATCGGCGGCAAAGTCACCCCTGGCGGTAACTTTGCCAGCGTGTGGGAAGAGTGGTTGGATATCGGGCGCCATCTAATCTTGCCAACCATTACCTTTACCATTGTCTTTGTCGGCGAGTACATGCTGATTATGCGCAGCACCGTGCTGGACGTACTATCAGAAGATTACATCCTGACGGCCAAGGCCAAAGGACTGAGCACCTTCCAGATTTTGAAAGATCACGCCCTGCGCAATTCGATGCTCCCCATGGTCACCATCATCGCCCTGAACCTGGGCTTTACTGTGGCCGGAGCCATTCAAATCGAGACCGTGTTTTCGTGGCCTGGCCTGGGCCAGTCAATTTTCGAGGCGGTGGGACGGCGCGATTACCCTATGTTACAAGGGGCATTCTTACTCATCGCAGTGAGTGTGATATTCGCTAATCTGATCGCAGATTTGTTGTATTCCTACCTTGATCCTCGTGTCCGGGCAGGTTAGACGATGACGGTTCAAGTCGAAGTTACCAGCTTCAGGGGATTCTGGAACAGTTTCAAGCGCAACCGGATGGGCGTGGTGGGCCTGAGCATGGTAATCGTGGCCGTGGCGATGGCCGTATTTGCGCCCTGGATTGCCCCGTATGACCCCAAAGCTCCGGTTAAGGTGACGATTGATGATATCTATGCCCAGCCCAGCTCTCAGCATTGGCTGGGCACGGACGACGCTGGCAAGGACGTCCTTTCAAACTTCATTTTTGGCGCACGGGTGTCGCTGACGGTGGGGTTTTTCGCTTCCTTCATTTCCATCTTCATCGGGGGACTGATTGGCATCGTGGCCGGGTTCTACGGAGGGAGGGTTGAGAACCTGCTGATGCGCCTGACCGATATCATGCTGGTCATCCCTGACCTGCCGCTGGCCGTGGTATTGGTGGCGCTGACCAAGCCCAGCTTACTCAACATCATCTTTGTGATCGGGATCTTGGGTTGGACAGGCACTGCGCGCCTGGTCCGTTCTCAGACATTGTCGGTCAAGGAGCGCAAATTTGTGCTCCGGGCGCGGGCGATTGGCGCTGGCAATCTGTACATTGTCCGCCGCCACATCCTGCCCCTGGTCTTGCCGCTGATGGTGGCCAACACGGTGTTGGTCATCTCGCTGGCCATCCTGAATGAAAGTACGCTCAGTTTTCTCGGCCTGTCGGACCCGACCAACCTGAGCTGGGGCCAAATGCTCAACTTCGCCTTCACCCGGGGCGGAATGAGCGCCGGCGCATGGTGGGCACTGGTCACGCCGGGCTTCGGCATTGTCTGGGTGGTATTGGGCTGTACCCTCCTGGGTCACGGTCTGGAACAAATCCTTAACCCACGCCTGGAGATGCATCATTTGTCGGTGGGCGCCGAGATGGTAGCTCGACCGACCCCGCCTGACGAGCGCTGGGCCAGGGAAGGAGAACCGGCCTGATGCCCGACTTTACGCGCGCTCCTATCCTGCTTGACGTTCGCCAGCTTTCCGTTGACTACGTGAGTCCTGGGCAGCCGCCGGCGCATGCGGTGGAGGACGTCAGTTTCGTCTTGCGCGAAGGTGAGATACTGGGACTGGTCGGCGAGAGCGGCTGCGGCAAGACCACGCTGATGCTCAGCCTGCTGCGCCTGTTGCCGGCTGCGGGCCGGATTGTGGAAGGACAGGTTAACTTTGCGGGGCGCGACCTGCTGTCGCTAAGCGAAAAGGAAATGGCTGATGTGCGCTGGAAAGATATGGCCATGATCTTCCAGGGCGCCATGAATGCCCTGAACCCGGTGCGCACTATAAGCCACCAGATTGCTGAGGTCATCGCCCGCCACAACCTGGCTGGGGATAACAACACCCTCGACCAGCGTGTCACCGAACTGCTGGAGTTGGTAGGTATCGCCTCGAATCGCCGCAACCAGTATCCACACCAATATTCGGGCGGGATGCGCCAGCGGGCAATGATCGCAATGGCACTGGCTTGCGCTCCGCAGGTCGTCATCGCCGACGAGCCTACCACGGCGCTGGACGTCATGATCCAGGCTCAAATTCTGGAATTATTGGTGACGCTGCGCCGGAAATTGGGGCTGGCGGTGATTCTGGTCACCCACGATCTGGGCGTGGTGGCCGAGATATGCGATACGGTGCTGGTGATGTATGGCGGGGTCAGCGCCGAGTATGCCGATGTGAATACCGTCTATAATAACCCGCAGCACCCCTACACCCAGCAATTGCTGGGCGCCTTCCCCGATTTGTCGAAACCCCTGAATGAACTGATAGCCATCCCTGGCTATCCGCCGCGCCTGGATGCCCTACCCCCCGGCTGCCGTTTTGCGCCTCGTTGTTCGGCTGCTTTCGATCGCTGCCATCACGAACAGCCTTCTCTGCACAGGTTGGGTAAGTTTCACCTGGCCAGTTGTCACCTGCTGGAGCCGAAATGAACGAGTCCTCCATTCTCAAAGTTCGCAATTTGCGCAAGCTCTTCCCGGTAAAAGGCGCCGGATTCTGGCATGCTGCTGACAAATACGTGCATGCGGTGGACGACGTCAGCTTCGAATTGGGGCGCGGCGAGGTGTTGGCTTTGGTGGGAGAGAGCGGCTGTGGTAAGTCTACCCTGGCCTTGACCCTGATGGGGCTGGAAATCTCCAGCGCGGGGACCATTATCTTTGATGGCCAGGATGTTACGCATCTTAACGGGTCGGCAATGAAAGACATGCGTCGCTGCATTCAGATGGTTTTTCAAGACCCCTACGAATCGCTGAACCCGCTGATGACCGTTGGTGAACTCGTCGCCGAGCCCCTGTTGGTACACCGGCTGGCCCAGAACAAAGCGGAGCGGGCCGACCGGGTGCACCAGGCGCTGGAAGATGCCGGGTTGAAGCCGGCTGCGACTTTCTTGAACCGCTTCCCCCACGAGCTTTCGGGCGGGCAACGGCAGCGGGTGGTGATCGCGGGCGCTTTGGTGCTGGAACCCAGCCTCTTGCTGGCGGACGAACCGGTCTCGATGCTCGACGTCAGCATCCGCGCCGAAATCTTGCGTTTGCTGGCCGAATTGCGTGCCACGCGCGGGATTTCGATCCTGTTTATCACGCACGACCTGGCCACTGCCGCTTATTTTGCCGATCGGGTGGCGGTAATGTACCTGGGCCGTATCGTCGAAATCGGTCCGACACGCGACGTACTGGCCAGCCCGGCCCACCCCTACGCCCGGGCGTTGCTTTCAGTGATCCCGGTACCCAACCCGCGCCAAAGGCGCGAGCGCATCATTTTGCAGGGCGATCCGCCTAACCCGATTGATCTGCCCCCCGGCTGTCGCTTTCATCCCCGCTGTCCCCTCGCCCAACCTACCTGTCGTGAGCAAGACCCAGAGTTACAGGAAGTTGGAGCACGTCACCAGGCGGCCTGCCTACTCCTGAACCAATGAGATGGGTTGAGAGCGAGATGTGGCTGGCCCGGCGTGATTCCTGACCGAAATGCCAACCCAATAGCGTTGGCCATTACCCCGAGTGTTGGCCTTTTTCACCAGGGGACGCAAACAGGGCCGCCAGTTCTTCAGCCCCGTGGCGGTCGGTGACGGCCAAGACTTCGTCGCCGACCTCCAGGCTGGTTATACCGCGAGGCACCACAATCTCACTCTGGCGAATAATGGCAGCGATGACGCAATGTTCTGGCAGCGCCAGATCTCTGATGGCCACCCCCACGGCTTTGGCCCCCGCTGGGATCTTCTCCTCTACCAGAGAGTACTGGCCGCGACGCAGTTTGAGCAGGGTCATCATGTCGCCCAGTGACATCTCTTCTTCGATCAAACTGGCCAAAATGTCCGCCTGATTGAGGGCCACATCTACGTGGAATTTCTGGTCGAAGAGCCAGGCGTTGCGCGGGTGATTGATCTGAGCAATCGTGCGGGGCACCCCATACAGGGTGCGGGCCAAAAAGCACAACACCAGGTTGTCGGCATCGTTGGGGGTACAGGCAGCCAGCACCTGTGCCTGGCGGATTCCGGCCTGCTCGAGCACCTGGAGATCTGTAGCTTGGCCGTCGTAGATTACCTCGGTCGGCAGCTCACGGTGGATGCCGGCAAGGACATCACGCCGATGTTCAATCAGATGTACCTGGTGGTTCTGTGCTACCAGCAGAGTGGCCAATTGCGCCCCGGTGCGGCCGCCGCCCGCAATTAATACAAACATGTCATCCTTCCTGCGCTGAACTCAATTGTTGGCGCAACACCTCAATGCCATCTGCGGTGGCGCTCAGGAGCACTACATCGCCTGCCTCGAGAAGCGTCTCATAAGGGGGCAAGATGGCTCGACCTGCCCGGGTAAGTGCCACGGCCAGGCATTGCCCCTCGGGCAGTAGATCCTGCAGGCCGCGACCGTGCCAGGCTTCGGGCACCAAAAACTCGTAGATTTCTACTTCGCCATTACCGGCCGAGAACACCGTGCGTATCTCGACATGGTAAAGTAGTTCCTCGAGGCGTTGCGCACCCCAGCTAGCAGAGCTGACCACCTGCAGGCCAAAAGCCTCGTGTCGGGTACGCCAGCTCGGATCGTAGTTGCGCACGACTACGTTGGGTACGTGGTAAGCCGTGCGCGCCACATGGGCGACCACGGCATTGACCGAGTCGGAATTGGTCACGGCGGCGAGGCCATCGGCCTGTTCGATGCCCGCTCGACGCAGCACATCCTGGTTGAGCACTTCCTCCTCCACCATGCGCCCGCGAAAATCGGGGGGCAGGTTATCGAAGGCGGTGTCCAATTGGTCAATCACCGTCACCTGATGTCCCTTCTGGTATAGCCGATAGGCCAGCTCTGCGCCTACCCGCCCACAGCCTACTACGATTATGTTCATCATCAATTTGTTACCTCGATATCGGTCAGGACCGTAACTACTCAGCCAAGCCTCCCGGAGCTTTGCTCCGGGAGGCTGAGGAGTTATTCAGGACCTAATCCACCTGGTAGGGTACGTCGGTAATCACAATGCCCCGCTTGAATAGCAATGCCAGGCGTAGCAGCGTGGCCGTCTGGGAATGGAGAAAGTTGCGCCACCAGCGCCGCGGCACGAACTGGGGCACCACAATGGTGATGGTCTCATTCGGCTGACGCTGAGTGGCAATCTCCTCGATGTAGGCCAGCAGCGGCTCCAAAAGCAGCCGGTAGGGGGAGCTTAAGATTACCAGCCGGACTCCTTCCCCCCACAAATCCCACTTGCGTTGCATCCGCTCCGTCTCGGCCGGGTCAATGGAGACATAGACTGCGGTGACATCGTCGGAGAGCGCGCGGGCGTAGCGCAGTGCTGCCAGGGTCCCCCGATGTACCCCGCTGATCGGCATAATCACCCGATGTCGCAGAATGCGCGGCGGCGCGCCGTAGTTTTCCAACGAGAGGTGATCCGCCAGATTGCGGTAGTGGCCGTGAATCCTGAAGAAAATAACCACGAGCATTGGTATCAGGAACACAACAATCCACGCCCCGCTGCGAAACTTGGTGATCGCAAAGACGAATATAACTACCGCCGTGCAGAGGGAGCCAAAGCTGTTGATCATCATCTTCAGCTCCCAGTTGGGCTCGTAGCGGAGAGTTGAGCCACGTTCTTGAATTTCCTGGCCGGGCGCCAGGTGCCCGACCTTCCACCAGCGGCGCGCCATGCCAGCCTGCGAGAGCGTGAAGGAGAGGAATACGCCGATGGCATAGAGGGGAATCAGCGCTGTCACGCTGGCGCGGAAGATCACAATCAGCAACGAGGCAATCAGGGCCAAAGCCATGATGCCCCGCGAATAGACCAGCCGGCTTCCGCGAAAGGCGAGTTGCCGGGGCAGAAAGCCATCCCCTCCGATCAGGGCGCTCAGGCGTGGAAAGTCAGCAAAAGAGGTGTTGGCTGCCATGATCAGGATGACCGTCGTGGCCGCAATGGTGCCCAGATACAGTATGCCTCGCCCTGCATAGACGGTGCGTGCCAGTTGTGAGATCACAGTCTCCTTTTCTGAGGGTATGGCGCCGATCGGCCCCGACAAGAACGTGATGCCCAGGAAGAGGGTCCCCAGGATAGCCGCCATCCAGATCAATGTGATCCCTGCGTTGCGGCTGCGGGGTTCCCTGAAAGCGGTAATCCCGTTGGAGATGGCCTCTACCCCGGTAAGGGCTGCGGTGCCGTTGGAAAAAGCATGTAAGATCAAGAATAGCGTAATCGCTTGTATGCCATGCATGTCCTTGAGAGGCGGCGGATCTACCACGACTCCCAGCGTCCCCGTCAGGTATCGGGAGAGACCCACGCCTACCGTCAGGAACATCATCGCCAGGAAGAAGTAGGCGGGGGTGGCGAAAATGGCACCGGACTCCTTCACGCCGCGCAGATTGATCAACATGACGAACAGCACCAGCCCCACGGATAAAGGCACCCGATAGTGAAAGAGGGCAGGATAGGCGGAAGTAATTTGGGCCACACCTGAAGAAACTGAAACGGCCACTGTCAAGATGTAATCAGTGAGCAGCGCCGCGCCGGCCGTCAGGGCTGGGAGTTCTCCCAGGTTATCGCGGGCTACAATATAGGCCCCACCGCCGCCTGGATAGGCGTGGATGGTTTGCTCATAGGAGAGAGTGACAATGGCCAGCAGCACCACAATCGCCAGTGAAATAGGAAAGGCATAGCCGAATGCCGCCGTCCCAGCCAGGGCCAGGATGACCAGAATTTCCTGGGTGGCGTAGGCAGTAGAAGAAAGCGCGTCAGAAGCGAAGACGGCCAGGCCGATGCCCTTGCCGATGGTCTGATGCGGGGCATCGGCGGTGGGCAAGGGGCGGCCAATGAGCCAGGTACGCCAAGAGCGGGGCGGCTGATATTCCGCCGTGCGACGAAATACAGTGGTCCCGCTCTCTTCTTCGATGGTCGCCATACGTATTCCTTATCCCGCAGTATTCAGCACCCTGTTATCCGAAACCACCCCGTTCTTCTCATCCTCCCAGCATTCACATGCCTGGCGGATTTGATCCCCTTTCACCAATTTTCCTTCGTATTGGCCCAGCCCGGCCACGGCCTCCCATCCAGAGAGAACCATCGGCACCGGGCCGGCGGCGTCCATCCACTCACCGTTGTAGCGGCGGGCAATGTGTAAATGGCTGGAGTCGGCGATGCCCCCCT
>JAHELX010000092.1 GCA_024643945.1 Anaerolineales bacterium | reverse complement strand
CCTGGTTTGCGTTTCAGGAGAAAGGAGGAAGCTAAAGTCTGTTATCAAACCTTGGCGACAATCCAAAATAGCTGATTAAATCTTCAAAGAAAAGGAGAAAACTGAAATGTGCTGTTTATTTGCTACCCTCTCTGTGTTTGGGCCACGTCTGGCCTTCCTGGTCTACTGGCTGCTTCCCTACGGCCAGCTCAAGATCTCGGCGGCCTTCAACGGCTGGTTGGTGCCGCTTTTGGGGCTCATCTTCCTGCCGTGGACGACTTTTGTTTATAGCATGATCTTTCCGGTGTTTGGGTTCGACTGGCTCTGGCTGGGCCTGGCTCTCCTGGCAGACGTGGCAGCCTATGGGGCGAGCGCAGCTCGGAGAAAGGATGCAAGCTTCTATCAGGGGCCCTAATACCAGGACCTCATATGTTTCCAGCTGAGATTCTTCGGCGCTGAGCGCCTCAGCCTGCCCTGGGGCTATATGCCTGGCTTGAATGCCCAGTAGCTAACAGGCACAGGAGAGTCGTCCCGGTGCAATGGACTCTTGTTAAGTGCGTTGCACCGGGGTCCGAATAATTCCGAGGGATAAATGTCACCACGAGGATACCATGCTCAGTTCTCAGTCTCTCGATCTGCTTCTGACTTAAAGTGTATCTACTCACGGAGGTCGTGTGGTTGCTGACTGATAAGGAGAAAGTGTAATGTCACCCAATCAAGCTAATGATCTAGTCCAGCTTCAACCCCTGGATTTACTGCCGGTGTGGGCTGTGTACGTCATTTCGGTAGTTGTGCTGCTGCTAGCCACCGAGGCCGGCTACCGTCTGAGTAAAACTATGCAACGTTCCCGGCCCGATAAGGCCGAGGCCAGTGTGGGCGCACTAAATGGAGCTACCCTGGCGCTACTCGCCTTTCTGTTGGCATTCGTCATCAGCATCGCCGTAAGCTCCTTGTCGGTCAGGCGCCAGGCGGTGGTCGACGAAGCCAATGCCATCGGTACTACCTACCTGCGCGCCGGCTATCTGCCCGATCCATACGCTGCAGAGTCACGCCAATTGCTGCGCGAATATGTGGACCAGCGACTGGAGGCTCGGGAGCGGGCCAAGATCGCCCAGGCCATAGCCCGTTCGGAAGAGATCCACAACGAACTGTGGACGCGGGCCGAAACCCTGGCCAAAGAGGATTCCTCGCCCACTCTCGCGCTCTACATTGCCTCATTGAACGAGGTCATAGACCTGCATACCGACCGGATCAATGTTGAGTTGGTTTCACGCGTGCCGTGGGTCATTGTGCTTGGCCTCTTTTTGATGGCAATTTTGGCCCTGGGGCAGGTCGGCTTACACGCCGGCTATGCAGAAAAGCGGAATCTGATTGCTTTGATTGCATTCGTGTTGATCCTGTCGGTGGTGTTTCTGTTGATCGTAGACCTGAGTCGCAGCCAGGCGGGGCTGCTTAGGGTATCCTACCAAGCCCTGCTCGACCTGCAGAGCCAGTTGAGCGCTCAACCTTAAGCTCTGGAGAAAAATATTTGCCAGTAATAGGAGAAAATTATGTCCACTGCAAAGAAACCATCGCCTGAGGACATGGGAACAGATGAATTCCTGGCCCAATTGCCGCAGACCCATACTGGCCGGCTTGAGGAACGGATTGCTGCCGGAAAGGCGCTGCGCCAGCAATGTTCTCGAAAATCACATGCTGAGTGGAGCCCGCCTGCCGACCGGGCCGACCCGGTTGAGCTGTTGATCAAAAACAGCCGGGGCAGGATGGAGGAGCTCGTCCCCATTCGCTACGGACGCATGGCCGCCAACCCATTTGCGTTCTACCGGGGCGCAGCGGCTATCATGGCCTACGATCTGTCCCACACGCCATCCACGGGTGTGAAGCTCCAAATTTGCGGCGATTGTCATCTTTTGAACTTTGGCGGATTTGCCACCGCGGAGCGCAAACTTGTTTTCGACATCAATGACTTTGATGAGACTTCGATGGCGCCTTGGGAATGGGATGTAAAGCGCTTGACGGCGAGTTTCGTGATTGCCGGGCGCGCCAATGGCTTCAAAAAGAACGACTGCCGCGAAGCTGCCTGGCTGGCAGCCCTGAGCTACCGCCAACACATGTGGGAGTATGCCTCCATGCCAGTGCTGCAAGCCTGGTATGAGGCTATGGATCTGGAGCAGATCATCGCCAACATCAAAGATAAGGAGAGCAAACGGTTTTATACCAATAAACTGGCCAAGGAAACCGAGCGGTAGCACTGCACTAAACCGTGGTAGCCTTGTCGCGAGGCGTTGAAACGCCCCACTGGCACACAAAACCTGTTAAAAACAGGTTGAACTACGCCATTTTAGTGCGTTTTGAACGCACTTTTCATTCCAGCCGATGATTTCAATCATTGGCTCCAGGCGATCCACGGTTAAGTGTGGAGCTACCAACCGAGCAAAGCGCTCATGAAAAAGAGTTTGCCAAGATGACGTTTGTCGCTGGAGACGCGCCGCGCATCGTCGACCAGCCGCCGCTCATCTTCCATTACGACGATACCCGTTCCGAAGAGTTTCGCGCCGAGTCGGAGCGAGCGGTATCCGATTATCTCGCCTCACTCTCTCCAGAGCGGCGCGTGCTCTTGAGCCGTTACAAGCTTGTCGATGTCGCCATCAAAGTTGTCGGCGTGGGTAGTGTGGGCACTTTTTGCGGCGTCGCTCTGTTTATCTCTGGCAATGGCGATCCGCTTTTCATCCAGTTGAAACAAGCGCGCCAATCGGTGCTGGAGCCTTACGCCGGCGCCAGCCCGTACACGCACGCCGGGCAGCGAGTCGTGGTGGGTCAGAGACTGATGCAGGCCGCCGGTGATCTGTTCCTGGGTTGGTACACGGGAACAGGAAGCCAGGGGTTGGACTATTACGCTCGCCAACTGCGCGATGCCAAGATCAAGCCTGTGGTGGAAATCATGGAACCTGCGAATCTGAAATCTTATGCCAATCTGTGTGGGCAGGCTTTGGCGCGGGCACATGCCCGTTCCGGCGATGCCGCCGTCCTGGCGGGGTATATGGGGAAGAACAACGCGTTTGAGGATGCCCTGGTCGATTTCAGCCTGGCCTATGCCGATCAAAACGAACACGACCACGCAGCATTGATGGCGGCGATCCGTTCCGGACAGGTCGAGGCGCGTATGGAGGAATAAGCGGCCAGGTATTGACGGTTGTTCTCTTACTGTTCGGCATCTTCAATGTGGCGAGTGGTCCGTTCGCCTAAGTACAAAAAGGAGTAACTCCTACCGTGAGAACCGACCCAAACCGTAGGAAATGGTGGGTGCTGGCAGGCGCCACCCTGCTTTACCTGGCTACCGTGGCCGATGGCCCCAACTTCAACGCCGCGCTGCCGACAATCCAGGGGTATTTCGATGCTTCTGTGAGCCAGATTCAACTGCTCACGAGCGCGGCTCAACTATGTGTAGCGGCGTTTGTTTTGGCATCTGGCTCACTGGGTGATCTGTACGGCCGTAAACGCGTTTTCCTGTTGGCCGGATTGGGCCTGATTGTCTCACTGGTGTTGCAAGCGGTTTCTCCATCCATACAATTTCTAACCGTGACGCGCGGCCTGGATGGTGTTTTCAGCGCCATTACAACCCCCCTGGCAGTGGCAATGATAACCATAGAATTTGAAAAGCGGCAACGCAGTTTAGCGTTGGGCATCTTTACGGCCGCGGTGGGGCTGGGCGAGGCTTTTCTGCCATTGCTGGCAGGTAGGCTGAGCGATTCGGTAGGGTGGCGCGCCACATTTTCGATTTCCATTACCACGGCGACGCTGGCGTATCTCATCATTCGCAAGCATGCCCTGGAAAGCAAAGACCCGCAGGCAAAGAAGGTGGATGTGGGTGGAGTCATCTTCAGCGCGGTGGCTATGATCGGCCTGGTGGGCAGTTTTCTCCTGGCGGGGAGCCGTGGATTCGCCAATATTGCGGTCGGCATTTCCATGCTGGTTGGCTTTATTTTTTTGCTGGTATTCATCTGGTGGGAAAAGCGCACGCCAAATCCGGCCTTGCAGCTCTCGCTCTTCCGTCAGCCGGTATTTCGCAGCGCCTTCCTGGCTGGATTTGGTATCTTCTTCGTCGTGATGCCTATCAATCACCTGATGCAGACCTATTTCCAGAATGGGCTGTCTTACAGCGCGTTTACCGCCAGCATGGCCTTGATCCCGTTTTACCTTGGGACGACGCTTTCCGGGCCGTTTGCCGGTAAGCTGGCTGATCGCCTGGGCGCACGGGGAGCGATCCTGAGCGGTATATTCACCATGCTGGTGGGCGCGCTGCTGCTGACGACCCTTGGGATTTTCCCGCCCTATTGGGTTGTGGGCCTGGGGCTGGGGCTGATCGCCGTGGGTTATGGGTTGACCAACCCAACGCGTGTGGCGGCGTTGATGTCTTCCGCACCGGACGATATAGCTGGTGCGGCTTCATCGTCGAACTCTGTCGGCGTGGAATCCGGTTCTGCCGCAGGAATTGCACTGAGCACTACGTTAGCAGTTGCATTCGCGGGGCGTGCTTTTTTCAACCTGGGAGCCCAGGCCGGGTTAACAACAGAACAAATCCAGAAGGCTGTGGATGTATTACGCAGCGCAATGAACGACTCGCTGTCTACCCGTTATCCGGGCATCTCTCAGTCTATCCTGGACCAGCTTTTCGAGGGCGCCCGTACCGCGTATGCGATGGGTATTGCTCAAACCATGCTTCTAATGGCCGTGGTATTGTTGGTTAGCGGCGTTATCATCTGGTTCGGAATGCGCAATTATGGACGGCAGACAAACGACAACAGCCGATGAGCTAAAAGGAAGGGAACCATAACAAAATGACGAACCAAACATCTAATTGGTACTGCAAGGAGGAAACTACTTGATGATAGCTGATCCCACATCCGTAATCCAGGAAACGCCGGCCGCCCAGGTCCAGCCGTCTCCGGGGGCCTGGCAGCAACTTTGGCTGCGCCTGCGCGGAGTAACGCCGGCCGCATTGGTCCGCTTTGTGTTGAGCCTTGGGGCGCTGGCTGTCATTGGCTGGCTGGTCTGGTCTACCTGGATCGTCTTAACCCCCTTTTTGGTGGGCGGTGTCATTGCTTATACGGTTCTGCCCCTGGTCAACCGGCTGGATCGGTTTTTGCCTCGCCTGGTCGCCATTCTGCTGGTCTTGAGCCTGGTTGCAGGCCTGGTCATCCTCTTTTTTACCTTGTTCGTGCCGATCGTGGGCGAGCAGATTTACGCCGCCTATTTGGCCCTGCCAGGGCTGGAGGAGATACGCGGTTACTTAAGCCATGTTGATGAATACCTGGCTACCTTGCCGGAACCCACCCGGGCCGTGGTCGATAACCTGCGCGCCCAGGCCGTGGCCAAAGTACAGGCCAACGCACAAACTTATCTCAGCGGGCTGGTTAATCTGGTCATCAACACAACCCTGGGCCTGGTCAATACGATTGGATTTATCCTGGGCTTTTTGGTGGTGCCCGCCTGGGTGCTGACGGTCCTGCAAGACCAGCGCCAGGCCGCCCGGTGGCTCAACCGGCTGCTGCCGGATTGGCTGCGCGCCGACTTTTGGGCCGTGCTGCGAATTTTAGACCGGGCCTTCGGCGCTTTTCTCCGGGGGCAGTTGTTGACGGCGCTGGTTGTAGCCGGGCTGACCTTTCTGGGGCTGGAACTACTGGTGCGGCTGATGGGGTTGCAGAATGCGCTGCGCTACCAACTGCTGCTGGCGATGATTGCCGGCCTGACCCAACTGATCCCCTCTATTGGGCCATTTCTGGGAGCTATTCCGGCTGTGTTGATCGGCTTCTCAGTTTCAACCCAACTGGGCCTGCTTATCATTGTCCTCTACATCATCGTGCAGCAGATAGTGACATCCTATGTTATCCCCCGGGTTGAGCGCAACGTAATAGACATCCATCCGGCCCTGATGATCATGATTGTCGTGGCTTTGAGCCGGTTTGGCTTCTGGTGGGTGCTGCTGGCTACACCGATAACCGCCATCACCTACAACCTGTACCGTTACATTTACGGGCGTTTTAGCGACCCGCCCCGGCCGGCCGGTCTGCTGCCTGATGAACCGCTCCCGGCTGCGCCAGTTCAGTCTGCGCCGGAGATGGTTCCGCTGGTCTACCGGCGGGGACGAGCCGGACGGCGGTCCGCCTGAAGTAGTTCTAATCATTTTATTCTGCAAAGCTTGTGGAGGTAGATACGAATGGCTGATGAACAAGCGACCCAAATCCCGCCGCCAGGCTATAGCCAACTGACCCAGGTGCGGATCGCGTTAGACGAGGCCGGCGATGCTTTTGCCGTGCGTGATGGCAGCGGCCGCATCCCTATCGTGGTGCTGCCCAAGCGATTGAGTAGGATTTACAACGAAGTGGTGATCTTGGGGGTGGGCATCCTGATCGCCGGAATCGTGGGCGGCATCCTGCTGGATAACAGCGCCCTGATACCGCTGGCCATCGTCACGTCTATTCTGTTGTTTGTACTCGGGGTGTACCGTTCATTCATCGTGCGCATTCCCGAAGGGGCCAATGCCTTGTTAGCGCGCGGCGGTCGTTACAGCCGCACCATTGAGGGTGGGTCCCACATCATCCCCCCCTGGATTACCGTCTCCCACCTGGTCACCCGGCGCGAAATCCCGTTTGATGTGCCGGTAGTGGAGGCACTGACTCAGGATGGAGTCAGGGCCAATGTAGACACGCTGGTCACCTTTAGCATCACCGATCCGTACCGCTTTGTCTACCACATCTCGGCCGGTGATTTTGACCTGGTTCTTCAGGCCTCCTGCCAGGATGCCCTGCGGGCTATTATTCGCCGCATCCCCTTGGAACAGGTAGCTGACCTGGCCCAACAGGATTTGTCCGAACTGCGGGCCAGATTCAGCGCCAACGTAGAGGCATACGGGGTGACGATCATGCGCGTTACGATCACCTATGCCCAACCGCCCGCCGAGTTTGTGCGAATACAGGAAGCGCGCCTGTTGGCCATCCTGCAGCGAGCGGAGCAGACGGAGCAGCAGGCGTTGGCCCAGCGCCGCCAGGCCAATGAGGAGACATTGGCCCAGCAGCAGGTGGTAGCCAGGGTAGAACGGGACCGCCAGGCCCTACAGGCGCAGATCCAGCAGGCCGAGGCTCATCGCCGTGTGGTGGAACTTGAAGCCGAGACGGAGGCTTGGCGCTTGGCCAAGCTGGACGAACGGCTGCGAGCCTATCCGGCGGCGGCGGAATACGAGTGGCAGAGCGAGCAACTGGCAGTGGCCCGCGCCCTGGCCGGCAATACGCGGGCGATGCTGCAAGTTGGCAACGCCAACGACATCGTGCGGGCTTTTACCATGCGCGATTTTGCTCATAGTCTGGCCCTACCTCCAGCCAGCGACACGCCGGGGATTAGCCAGGATGAACCCCAAGGAATTGAGGCAGCCGGACCGGGGAACGAGACACTCCAGCAAGAGTCGGAATAACCTATTGGGAAAGCCTGTGAACAACCATGCGTGAATCCAACCAGTCAGCCAACTCCAAAACCGCTGCGCCCGGCGGTGCGATTCGCCCGGCCTACGTTTTTGCCGCATGCATTGTGGTGATGATGTCAACCTATTTATCGCCCTCGCTGATCAGGTTGTTGGGGCCGCAATTGCGGGCGGAGCTGGCCGCCACTGAAAGCCAATGGGCGGCCCTAACCTCGTTGAGGTCGATGCTGCTGATTGTCTTTGTCCTGGCTTCCGGGGTGTTGGGCGACCTCCTGGGCCGGCGGCGGGTTCTACTCTGGGTGCTGACCGCCAACATCGGCGCGAATGGCTTGCGGGCCTTGACCCCCAACCTTCACCCGTTCCTGGCCGCCGGCAACCTGAATGCGGCGCTCAACGCCATGATCTACCCCTTGACTGTGACGATCTTGATGTTGGCCTTTACCGGTCGGGCGCGGGTGTATGCCATAATCTGGTTCAGCGTGCTCGTCGGGGTCAGTTACCTCTTTGCCCCGCTGGTGACGGAGTGGCTCTACACTGCCCTGGGAACGCGGGCCGTTTTCTTGTTGCCGGTGGTATTGGGACTGTTGGGCCTGGGCGCAGTATCTAAATATATGCCGGAGAGCCGTTCTTCGCCCCAAACCCGCCGCTCGGATGTTATCGCCCTGGCCGTATGGGCCGGGGGAATCTGTGCCCTCATTTTTGGCATGATACAGGCCGGCACCCCCTGGTGTTGGGTACGCTGGCGGTGGGGGCGTTGATTTTAATCAGCTTCATGGGGCTGGAACAATGGCTGGCCGGCAGTCGCTTCCGTTTCAAGCTGCATTACAGCCGCCAGTTGAGTGTGGCTATCATCGCCGGAGTGGTCATCTTCGTGGCCCTCTACGCCATCAGCTACCAGATTTACCTTTTTTTGGCCGAGGTTCAAGATTACGGCTGGACTCTGGCCGCCCTGGCCCTGGCCCCGTTGCTCATCGGCATAGTTTTGTTAGGCAGGTTGGCGGCCCGGCTGACGATCAAGCTGACTCTGCTCCAGAATTTGGCCTTTGGCCTGGTGATTCTGGCGGGTGCTGCGCTTGGGCTATCGCTGCTGCAGCCGGATATCGCCTATTGGAGTCTGGCGGTCTTGTTGGCCCTGGTGGGCTTGGGCTTTATCGTCGGCAACACCCCGCGCTACCTCTTGCTGAGCAAAGCCGTGCCGCTCGACCTGTGGGCGACGGTGCAATCTGTCGGCAGCGCTACAGCCCTGGTGGGTGGGGCGCTGGCCTATTCGTTCATGGTGAGCCTGATTGAGACGTTCAGTCAAAGAAGCTATACCATTCAATTGCGGGCCGAGGGTCTGTCGCGCGCGGAGATTGGTCAACGCCTGGACGCGCTGGCAGCGGCAGCGCGGTCCGCCTCGACCATTCTCTCCCCGGAAGGACAGTTGGCCGCACTGGAAAAAGTGGCGCCCGGTTATCAACTGGCCTATACCGTCGGGCTGGCTCGGGCTTTTCTGGTGCTGGCTGGCCTGTGCCTGGTCTGCGCTGCAGTTGTCTGGCTGGAACTACGAGGCGGTGATGACTGACGAATTTGACGCCCGGCAATGGACCAATCTACCTGGCGGCATCCTGACCCTGGCCTTAGCCCTCCTGCTGGGGCTGGCCCTGGAATACGGCCTGCGCCGGCTGGACGCCCTGGCCGAAGCCAGGGGCTGGCGCAAAACTCGCATCGTCCTGTATGCGCTGCACGGGCAGGCTCTCTTTTGGGCGCTGCTGGGGGGCATATGGTGGTCATTGCCGTCGCAGTGGCTCAACCTGCCCTCTCTTGCCTTGGGCCTAAATATCTTCACCTTTTTGATGCGGATCGCCGTCACCATCCTGGTGGTGCGTCTCTTGACCGGCTGGGTGGAGCTTTATGCGACCCAGCGCAATCTACAATCCCTGTCGCTGCTCAGGAGGCTGGTCAACGGGTTTACCTTTGTGGTGGTGCTGATGGTGGTGCTGGCCTCTTTGGGCGTACCGGTGGAGGGGTTGCTCATCGCCCTGACCGGCAGCAGTATCGGGCTCTCATTTGCCCTGCAACAACCCTTGTCCAATCTCTTTGGCGGCGTGCTGCTGGCTGCTTCCAACCGCTTTAAACCGGGCGACTACATTCGCTTGAGCAGCGGCGAAGAAGGCTACGTGGCGGATGTGGATTGGTTCACCACCACCGTCCGCCAATTGGAAAACAACCTGGTGGTCATTCCCAATGCGGTGATGACCTCGGCCATTTTGGTTAATTTCGACCGGCCCGATTCCCAATTGCTGATCCTGGTGAATGTCGCTGTCGGGCGCGAACAGGATATCGACCGCGTAGAGCGAATTACCCTGGATGTGGCCCGCCAGGTGATGGCAGACGTTCCCGGCGGCGTGCCTGCCTTTAACCCGGTAATTCGCTATCCCCAAGGACTGGCCGACTACGTGACTCGCTTCGCTGTGATTCTGCGGGTGCAGAATTATGAAGCTCAAGATCCAGTGACCTATGAATTTTTCCGGCGGCTTCAGGATCGCTACCGGCAGGAGGGGATTACCATCCCCTTTCCCCTGGCGGCTGAATACGGCCTGGAACGCCAGCCGGAGCTGGCTACGCAGAATTGAGATTGGTCGATGGAGGTCTCACACCCATGAAACTTTGGCCGGGCTGGCTGCCGCTCCTGTTGTGGGGCATGGTGGCCTGCGCCCCTACCCCTGACCAGATATCAGATATAAACCTGCCGGCGGTCCTCGGGTCGCTGGCCTCGACGGCGACGCCAACACCGGTGGCCGTGGTGACCCCTACCCCGGCACCGATTACCGATAGAATTGCCTTCATCTCGACTCGTCCGTCGGGTGGGGCGCCCGATATCTACGTGATGAACAGCGACGGGTCCGGCCTGGCCCGGCTGACCGACCATCCGGCCAGCGATACCAGCCCGGCCTGGTCACCGGACCGGCGGCGGATTGCGTTTGTCTCCGACCGTTCAGGCCTGAACCAGATTTACCTGATGGAGGCCGACGGCGGCAACCAGCAACCTTTGACCGACCAGCCCGAAGGCGCGGCGGCGCCGGCCTGGGCGCCTGACGGCCAGCAGATTGCCTTTATTGCCGGCTCAGAAGATAAGGCCCGGCTGGCTATCCTCAACCAGGAAGATGAGGCGGTAACCTTTCTGGACATTCCCCTGACCGGCCTGGATCAACCCGCCTGGGCGCCCGATGGCCTCAAACTGGCCGTCGTGGCACCTGACCCGGATAGAGGTGGGGGTCAGGACATCTTCCTGGTAAATGTCGAGTCGCCCCAGCAGCCGATCAATCTGACCCATCATCCCGGCGACGACGAGGCTCCGGCCTGGTCACCTGACGGCCAGCGGATCGCCTTTCAGTCAGACCGCGAGGGGAACGACGATGTGTACGTGATGTATGCCAACGGTTCAGCCCAGACTCCGCTGACCGATCAGCCCGGTTTTGATGGGCAGCCTTCCTGGGCCGGCGATAGCCGGCGGCTGGTTTTTGTCTCCGATCGGGACGGGAAGCGCGCCATCTATATCATGGCCGACAATGGCGGCGAGGCGACGGCGCTCACCGCTCCTTCTCTTGAGGCCGGCCTCCCGGCCTGGCAACCGCCGCCGCCGGCCCCTGTGGTGGACACCCTGGTATACGCCGCCGCTAGTACCGGTTTGCACGATCTGTACACCATTGGGGTGAATGGGGCTAACGAAAACGATCTCACCCGCAACCCTGGCGTCGATAGCACCATGCCGGCCTGGTCGCCTGATGGAACCCAGATCGCTTTTGCCTCCAATCAAGCGGGCGATTACGATATCTTCATACTGCCCCTGGCCGGAGCGCAGGGCCAGACACAGCCTTCCGGCTCCGTCGAACTGTCCGATGAGCCGATCAACCTGACCAACCAGGCGGGCAAGGATCTACGCCCGACCTGGTCTCCGGATGGGGGCCAACTGGCGTTCGAGTCGGACCGTTCGGGCCAGTGGCAGGTGTGGTTGATGGCTAGCGATGGCAGCAGCCAGCGCCAACTCACGAATGGTTCGGCTGACAGCGGCAATCCGGCCTGGTCTCCGGACGGCAGCCAGATAGCCTTCGCCTCTAACCGGACGGGTAACTTTGACATCTATTTGCTAAATGCCGATGGTTCAGGTGAGGTGCTGAATCTGACCAACACCCCGGCCAATGAGTTCAACCCGGCCTGGGCGCCGCAGGGAGACCTGTTGGTCTTTCGCTCTGACCAGGACGAAACCCATCAAATCTATGTCGTCAATGCGGATGGCACGGGGCTGCAACGGTTATTGTTTACCCAAGCCGACGACGACGAGCCGGCCTGGTCGCCGGATGGCAGCCAGATTGCCTTCATTTCCAATCGGGCGCTTGGCTCAGAAGGACGGCGCAATCGCCAACCCAACGCCCCTTATGCCCTGTATGTGTACGATTTAAAGACGCGAGCAACAAATTTGGTCGCCGGAGAAGGGGACATGGAATTCCGTTACCCGAGTTGGAAGCCTCGGGCCCGAGGGACACAGCCATTTAATCCGAAAGGTTAGACTATGACGAGTCCCAAAGCATTTCTGCGATTGATCATAGAAAGCCTTATCGCCTGGAATCGAATTAACGCCCTCCGGCACGCCGGAGCTCTGGCCTTTTTCACCATCTTCTCGCTGGCTCCGCTGGTGGCACTGACCGTAGGCATTGTCTCAACCGTGTTCCAGCAAGCCAGCATCCAAGCGCAAATTGTGAACATAGCTGAACGTTATATGGGGGAGCAGGTAGCCGCCGTTGTGGCGGAGGTGTTGCAGAATAGGGAAGCCGGCTTCGCCCGGCCCGGCGGTGTGGTTCCGCTAATCAGTCTGGGCGTAACGATCTTTGGTGCTTCGTACGTCTTTCGGGAGCTACAAGGCTCACTCGATGTGATGTGGGGTCTCGTCTCGCAACCTATCACTCCGGAAACAGGAAATCTGTGGCGCAACTTGTTCATCGTCATTCAGAAATATCTCATCACAGCCGCCGTGGCGCTGTCAGTCGGTTTCTTGTTGATAGCTTTGTTGCTGATTAGCGCGTTGGGGACGAGGCTGATGCAATGGACGATGCCAGTCCAACTACTTGACCCACTGGTCAGTGTAATCATTCAGCTTTTGAGATTTGTAGGGGTGCCACTGTTGCTTATGGGCATCTTTGCCACCATGTTCAAGGTTCTGCCGCAGGCCACCATTCGCTGGCGTGATGTGTGGCCGGGCGCGGCATTAACGGCTATCTTGTTTTGGTTAGGGGGGTATGGTATTGGAATATACCTGTCGTTCAGTTCGCTCTCCTCCACCTATGGTGCAGCCAGCACCCTCACGCTCTTTTTGATTTGGGTCTTTATCTCGACCTCGATCATTTTGTATGGGGCCAAGTTTACTAAACTGTATGCCGACCGATACGGTGTTCCCATCCAGCCCAAGGCAGGGACAGTGCTCAACCCGGAGCCGCCCATGCCAGAGTTAACGTGGCTGTCCTGGTTGGACTAGGAATATTTGTCTGTAACGCGTAACATAACATAACATTCAAAACATGATCTAAGAGGTGACTCATGAAAAAGCTAACACTTTTCGTCACAACCCTCATCCTGGGGGCGCTCTGGCTGCCCCTTATCTCCATAGCGCAGGAGCCGGTCGCTTGCGAGTCGGATTACACGGTTCAGCTCGGCGACTGGCTCTCCAAGATCGCCGACAAATACTACGGCGACATCCTGGCCTACCCGGCCATCGTGGCTGCCACCAATGCCCAGGCGGGCGAGGCGTATGCCGACATCGCGGACCCGGACCTCATCGAGCCGGGCTGGACGCTGTGCATCCCCAGCGCGGATGACGCCCCGGCGCTGATGGCCGCAGCCGGCGGGGAGGACATAGCGCCCGCGCCCGAGGGACTCTCGATGGAGCAATTGGGTAACGCCACCTACCAGGGTATCTACCAAGAACCGGTCACTCTGACCGGCGGCACCTACGAAGGTGAGCCGTTTGTGGAAGGTGGCGCCTCCCGGCCCACGCTTAGCCTGATCCCGGAGCCGGTAGGCCATGGCGACCTGAACGGCGATGAACAGGCGGAGGCGGCGGTACTGCTGGCCGAAAGCTCCGGCGGCAGCGGCACCTTCGTCTACCTGGCGGCCATGGCGGCTCAGGCTGGCGGGCCGGAAAACGTGGCCACCACCCTGCTGGGCGACCGGGTCCAGGTCAAATCTTTGACCATCGAGGCTGCTCAGATCGTGGTCACAGAGCTGACCTTTGGACCGGACGACCCGATGTGCTGCCCAAGCCAGGAAGCGGTCAAGACGTTCGAACTGCAAGGAGATCAACTGGTGGAGACGTCGAGCCAGATGGGCGCACAAGCCGCCGGCCCGGAATTGGCCGGCACGCTATGGACTTGGGAAAAGACCACCTTGAACA
>JAHELX010000091.1:9007-13906 GCA_024643945.1 Anaerolineales bacterium | reverse complement strand
GCGCATTTGTGGTGACCCAGGAGTCAGCAATGCCCGACTTGGTTGGAGATACGCTAGGCGAAGGCCGATACCGCATCGTCGAGCAGATCGGCCTGGGTGGCATGGCGACTGTCTACAAGGCCTACCAACCCGCTCTCGAGCGCTACGTGGCGATCAAGATACTCCCCGCCTATTACGCTCACGAACCCGGCTTTGCCGAACGTTTCACCCACGAAGCCAGAGCCGTGGCTAAACTCACCCATCCTCACGTGCTGCCTATTTATGACTTCGGCCAGGAAAACGACCTGAGCTACATCGTAATGCAATACGTAGACGCCGGCACTCTGAAAGAGATGCTGGGCCAACCCGTCAGCCTGGCGAGGGCGGTGGATATTATCGAGCAAATCGCCGATGCTTTGGACTATGCTCATGACCAGGGTATCATCCACCGCGATGTGAAGCCCTCGAACGTGCTGATGGACCGGGGGCGCTGGGTCCTGCTCAGTGATTTTGGCCTGGCCAAAATGGTCGAAGGATCGCTGCAAATTACTGGGTCGGGCGTCGGCGTCGGCACGCCGGCTTACATGGCCCCCGAGCAGGGCCAGGGACTTAAAGTTGCCCGGGGGGCCGATATCTATTCGCTGGGCATCATCCTGTATGAGATGGTCACCGGGCGGGTGCCCTTTGAGGCCGAGACGCCAATGGCCATCGTGGTCAAGCACATCACAGAACCCCTCCCGCTCCCACGCAAAATTAACCCCGACCTGCCGGCATCGGTCGAGCGGATCATTCTGAAGGCGTTGGCCAAAAACCCGGATGATCGCTACGAGACGGCAGCCAAAATGGCCTCCGCCTTGCGCAAGGCCGTCGCCGAGCTCGACACAGTGGTGGCCGAGGCGGTGCCGTCGCCGCTCACGGGTGTGTTGGAAGTCGAAGCGTCTCCGACTTTTGTGGAAGAGGGTAGTGCTACCCGGGTGGTGCCGCCACCCGGGGCGGCACCTACGCCAGGCCGCAAGCGCCTGCCAGTTGCGGCTATAGTAGCGGGGGCTGCTCTGGTGTTGGTCCTGTTGGCAGCCGGGTTGCTGTTGGCCCGACGCCTTGCTACTCAGCGCCCTGCTGGAACTGCCCAAGTCGCAGTCACCGAGATGCCTCAGGCTGTGGCAGTTGAGACTCCACCCTCCGGTCCGGCAGATCGAGTCATTGAGCGGGCGTTGGCATTTATGGAACAGAATCCTCCTATCTTCGAAGAGGATTTCCATAACCCTGACTCCGGGTGGGGTATCGTCAGCGATCAGCACGTCCAACGAGGTTACGAAGATGGCGCGTACGTGGTGCGCGTGCCTGAGATCGTGGGACAGGAGAGTATCGCCAGTATTCCGCTGCCTCTCGACAAGCCTCTACCCGACTTTATTTTGCGATTTGACCTGATCACTACAGAGGGAGGACCAGGTGCAAACTGGGTGGTTGAGTTCCGCGCGCAACCCAAGAGCCGTCTCTACGCCGGATTGAGTCAACAACCCCACGGATTCGGTATGGGGCTTTTTGACTCCGGCAAAGAAACTGCTCTGGCCAGAGGCCCGACCCCAAACTACCGGCCGTATGAGGTGACACAGGTAATGTTGGTCGCGACAGGGCCGAATTTGGTGTTGTACTTGAACGAAGAGCTGGCCGGGGAAGCCCACACGGATTTGATGCAACCTGGCCGTCTCTATTTCAACGTCATCAACGCTGGCGATCCCATGGTTGCCTACCGCCTGGATAACGTGGTCGTGTGGGACTTGTCGCGGCTGGCTAGTCCACCAGAGGCTACCGGGGAACTGCTGCCGATCTTTGAAGACTTTGAAGACGGGCGAGCTGACGGCTGGGGCCTGGAGACGGGCTGGAAACTCATCCAGGAGGAAGATGGCAACCACGCCTTGCAGGCTGAGACGCATAGCTGGGCAGTCTATAAGGAGGGCAAGTGGGGCGACTTTCTGCTGCATTTCAGGGTGAAGTCCCTTGATGGCGACTTTCATCTCAATTTCCGAGCCGCTCCGGCCGATCCCGGCCGGACACGCTACATGGCGCATTTTGTGCCAGATGCGATCGTATTGCATAGGATCGAAGCCGACCGTGAGCCGGTGGTCGCGGATGGCCCGATTGCCTACACGACTGATCAATGGCACCAGGTTGAATTGGTTGCTCATGGGGGGCATATCCAGATCGTGTTAGACGGTCAAACGGTGTTAACCTACGACGACGCTGACCCGCTGCCCCCTGGAGCTATCGCCTTTGAAAATGGCGATCCACCCGCCCGCCACCTGATTGACGACGTGCTGGTTGAACCTGCCAAACCGTAGAGTTCCAGAGGAACCGGTGATACAGAAGAGCCGGGCATGCCAATGTGTCCGGCCTTTTCTTTGTTGGCGGCGAGCGCACTCCGAATCTTCGGCATTCTATAGTATAATTGGGAGCATGTCTGCTGCGCTGCGCCAGGGGGTGACTTGATGCTCAACGTGCTGAGCCAACTCCTCGAACGTTTCTGGATATGGCTGGGCGGAGAATTGCCGGCGGCCGAGACTGGCGTCGCCGTGGAGCCTGGCCCCGACCAGATCGTGTATGTGGTGCAGGCAGGTGACACCCTGAGTAGCATCGCCCGCCGCTTCAGTTCGTCCATCTGGATCCTGGCCGACTTGAACAACTTGGACGACCCTGGCCTGATTCGTGTGGGGCAGCGGCTACTGATTCCCCGGCCTGGCGTGCGTTCCCTTGTGCCATCCGTTCCCTCTGACTACGGGCCCGAACCGCCGGTCGAGATCGAGCCTGGGCCTTTCATTTATATCGTTCAAACCGGCGATACGCTGAGTGCCATTGCGCGACGCTTTGGCGTTTCGGTGGCAGCTATTGTTGAGACGAACCATATTCAGGATCGCAATCTCGCCTGGCCTGGGCAGCGCTTGCTCATCCCGGGTCCCAAACTCCAGCCTGAACCGGAACTAGCTCCTCCGTCTCACGAGCCATCGGCCCCGCCACCGGAGCTAGAGCCAACCTCCCTTCTTCTGGCTGAATCTGAGCCCGAATCAGTGGCAGCCCCCGAACCGATGCCTGGCCAATACGTATACGTGGTGCAGCCAGGTGACACCTTAATGATCCTCGCCAGGCGCTTTAATGTGACACTAAGGGCCATCATCGAAGCCAATGACGTCGAAGACCCCAACGTGATACGACCTGGGCAGCGCCTGGTCATCCCTGGCGTTGCCCTGCCTCCAACTCTGACATCAGTTCCCGAACCTTCGTTGCCAGGCCCAGAGCCAGTTCCTGTTTCTTCAGATCAGCCTACAGATACTTCGTTGTTGCCTATTTCCTGGCCGGATGACGCGATTCTCGGTGTTTACGTTCCCTATTCGGCCATTGGTCACCAGGCTCACCGTCGTCATGTGATTGACATACTGACTAAGACCGAGATCAATGCCCTGGTTATTGACGTGAAAGGGGACCAGGGCTTGATCGGCTATCCCACCAGTATCTCCCTGGCTCACGAAATTGGTGCGGCGCAGCCTACCGCCCACGATTTTGACGAATTGATGGATTTCTTTAAAGCTAACGGCGTCTACACGATCGCGCGTATTGTTGCTTTCAGAGATCATCCCCTCGCTACCGCGCATCCTGAGTGGGCGACGCAGCGAGAGGGGGGAGGAGTTTGGCACGACTGGGAGGACCGGGCCTGGGTTGATCCCTTCGTCCAGCCCACGTGGGAATACAATGCAGACCTGGCTGAAGAGGCAGCTTGTCGTGGCTTTGACGAGATACAACTTGATTACGTGTGCTTTCCCACCCCCGGCCAGGAGGGCACCCCCTATTTTTTGCAGCCGCTCAGCCGCGAGACGCGAGTCGCAGTCATCGCCGCTTTCCTCAGCTACATCCGTGGGCGGTTGGCGCCGCTGCATGTGCGCATTGCCGCTAATGTCTTTGGCTACACTTGCTGGCGTAAGGACGACATGCTCATCGGACAAGATATCGAGCGCATGGCTCAACATCTGGACGTACTCTGTCCTATACTTTATCCGTCTACGTTCGAGAGTGGAATCCCCGACTACAAAAATGCCATTGCTTTTCCCTACCATATCGTCCACGAAAGTATGAAACAAGCCGTTCGGCGGGTGCAGCCTTTGGGTTGCCACGTCCGGCCCTGGATTCAGGATTTTCCTGACTACCGTTTCGACAAGCGTGTCTATGGACCAGCCGAGATACGCGCCCAGATGCAGGGCAGCCTGGATGGTGGAGGAATTGGCTATATGGCCTGGGATCCCCAGGTAAAGTACACAACCAGGGCTTATTTTAAAAAAGCTATTGACATGAGCTTGTCAGACGATTATAATTAGGCTGTAAACGCGCTATGTCCATGCGCGAAGCCTTTGTGGGCTTCAACCAACGAATCGCAATATGAGATACTGAAAGATTATGTTGCGTTGGACTTTTCTGCCAGTGATCCGAGGACAGTCGCGGGTTACTGGCTTTGTTTCTAGTGTTGCCAAATATCCTTCCTTTTGGGAAATGTGTAGGTAGTAACTGATGAACGATTTGCCTCAAGTATACCGAAAATATGAATTGCTTTTCACCCCTCACCTCATTCCTGAATTGCGCGACCTGCGTGGCGAGGAATGGCGGAAGTTAATAGACTATCTTTCGACGTTGCCAGAGACTCATCCTGATGGGTTGGCTTTTTCGTTGATGATGATCCGACTCGGTAGTTGCCTCACGTGTGAGATGGATAGTTACCGCGCGCAGCGGGGATGTGCTCTCTGTGCACGGCAATCCATACTCAGTTTTAAGGGTACTGACAAAGAGCTAATTCAACGCTACGAACGTGCTAAGAAAGAGCTTAACCGCTATCTGGAGGTCAAAGAGCCACTCCTGGAAAAAGCAGCATAAAGGATTTGA
>JAHELX010000091.1:0-8907 GCA_024643945.1 Anaerolineales bacterium | reverse complement strand
ACTCAGTTTTAAGGGTACTGACAAAGAGCTAATTCAACGCTACGAACGTGCTAAGAAAGAGCTTAACCGCTATCTGGAGGTCAAAGAGCCACTCCTGGAAAAAGCAGCATAAAGGATTTGAATTGCACTTTAAGTCGTTCCAAATTTGGCTACCAGCAGGCGAGACAGCGTTGTCTCGTCTCAGTCCTATCCTTCAAAGATGAGGTGACAGCCATGGACTCAGTGCCGTTTCGCGACAACTTCTGGAATGTCCCTTATTGGGCACAAATCTTCCTCTACTTTACAATGTCCATCGCCACTCTGGCTATGCTGCTTGGCATTTATTGGCGTATCAGGATATGGCGCCAGGGACAGCCAGCCGTTCGCTTTGACCGTTTGGGGGAGCGGTTTGGCCGCCTTGTCAAATATGCTGTCGCTCAATTAAAGATTCTTGATCAACGATACCCCGGATTGATGCACCTGGGCATCTTCTGGGGTTTCGTTTTGTTATTCATCGGTACCGCCCTGGCCACGCTCGACGTGGATGTCTGGGAACCATTGGGCGGCAAGCTGCTCATCGGTCCCTTTTATCTTATATACGAACTGGTACTCGACCTCGCCGGGCTTTTCTTCATCGTGGCGTTAGGTATGGCCATCTACCGGCGCTACGCCCAGCGACCTGACCGGCTAAGTACAACACGTCTTTTTGGTGGCTTTACTTTTACCCTGACCATCCTGCTCCTCCTAAACGTTACTGGCCTTCTGATTGAAGGGCTGCGGATTGCGGTTGTTCAGCCCGAGTGGGGCGGTTGGTCACCGGTGGGGTGGGTGATCGGACAGCTTGCCCTGGCTGCTGGGATGGATGAGGTCACCATGCGCTCTGTCCATCTTAGTTTTTGGGTACTGCACTTTGGACTGGTCGGGATGTTTTTAGCCACGCTGCCCTACTCGACTCTTTTCCATCTTTTCACCGCGCCTCTCAATGTCTTCTCTTCGTCCTTCAAGCCGGCAGGCGAACTGGCGACGATTGAAGATATTGAAACCACCGAGACGCTGGGGGTAGGCCAGTTGGCAGAGTTTACCTGGCCTCAACTACTTGACTTTGACGCCTGTACCGAGTGTGGACGTTGCCAGGTGGTTTGTCCGGCGTATATGGCCGGCATGCCTCTCAATCCTAAGCGGCTGATCTTGGATTTGCGTGACTACATGACCGACCAAACTGGGTTGCTATTGGCTAACGGTAATGGGCACCAGATGGATGGTCTGCAAATGGTGGGCGACGTTATCGCGCGCGATACTCTTTGGGCTTGTACCACCTGTCGCGCCTGTGTGCAGGAATGTCCTGTGCTCATCGAACAGGTGGATGCTATCGTTGACATGCGTCGCTATCTCACTCTCACCATGGGAGACATCCCCGGCACCGGTGCGCTGGGTCTACAAAATCTCAACCGTGCCGGTAACCCCTGGGGGCAGCCACCCACCGTTCGTGACGAATGGGCGCGGGGCCTCGAGGTACCCTTAATGGCCGACAAGGGCGAAGCAGACGTCCTTTGGTGGGTCGGCTGCGCTGGGTCCTACGACGAGCGTAACCAGAAGATCAGTAAAGCCTTGGTGAAAATCTTCAATGCTGCCGGGGTAGACTATGCCATTCTGGGGCAAGAAGAGAGCTGCAACGGCGACCCCGCCCGCCGCCTGGGTGACGAATACACGTTCCAGGTGATGGCTCAACGGAACATAGAAACGCTCAAGCAATATAAATTTAAACGCATCGTCACCGCCTGTCCTCACTGCTTCAATACCTTGTCCAGCGAATACCCACATTTAGGCGGTCACTGGGAGGTAGTACACCACAGTCAATTCATCCACGAGCTCATCAGCGACGGCAGACTCAAGCTGAGCCAATCGCTGGAGGATAGCATCACGTTCCACGACTCATGCTACTTGGGGCGTTACAATGGGGTATACGACGCGCCACGCCATGTGATCTCTGCCATCCCCGGCGTCAGTCTGGTGGAGATGCCTCGCTCCCGCGAAAAAGGTCTCTGCTGTGGGGGTGGTGGCGGCGGAATGTGGCTGGAGGTGCACGGCGAACGCCGCATTCAAGAGATACGATTGGAAGAAGCAGAAGCGGTCAACTCAGACATCGTTGCCTCTGCGTGCCCCTTTTGCATGCTGATGTTCGACCTGGGTGGCAAAACTCTCAAATTCGATGAGAAAAACATCCAACTCAAAGACATCGCGGAATTAGTGGCTGAAACGATGGCCGTGTAGGCGGTGACCGACCACTGAAATGCATCCTATTGCCTGAGTGATTTGACACACAACGTTAGATCAGGTACAATGGCAACGAATTCAGTCACGGTTGTAGGTTGTCAAATACCTACGACCGTTATTTATGGCCCATTCGTCTAGAGGCCTAGGACGCGGCCCTCTCAAGGCTGAAACAGGGGTTCGAATCCCCTATGGGCCATAGGTTGGCTTTTATTGGATGCGATCATCTGAACAGATCCTTAGATTAGAGTCGTGCCTGGGCTGTGTGGTGACGACTCTCTTTATTTATTGATAACGATCGTTAAAAGGGATGATGAGATTGCGTCGCGTTTCAACTTGGCTGGTTATTCTCGGCGTCCTGCTGGTGGTTGGTGGAGGGGTGTTTTTGATCCCTGTGCCAGCGGCACCCGGGTCTCCGCCGAATACTCTTGTGCCTTCTCCAACGCAAGGTGTACCTAGCAAGGAACCATCCCCCACGAACATTCCCGTCCCCGCATCTCCTACCCCTACGACGCTCCCGACAATTTCTGAGCCACTTCAGTTCGAGGGTGAACAGGCTTACCAGTACGTGTTGGCACAGGAAGCTTTTGGCCCACGTCCAACAGGCTCCGAGGCAGGATGGGCAACTGGCGATTATATCATACAGCAGCTCGAGAGGTTGGGCTGGACGGTAGAAACTCAGGAGTTCGTGTTTCAGGGAGTCCAGGGGCGTAATATCATTGGCAAGGCAGGGCGGGGACCGCTGGTCATAATCGGTGCGCACTACGATACGCGCCCTGTGGCCGACCATGACCCTGACCCGGCCAATCGCGAACAGCCCATCTTGGGAGCCAATGACGGGGGGAGCGGCGTGGCTGTGTTGCTGGAACTGGCGCGCGTCCTGGATCGGGAGGCTCTGGACCGGCAAGTATGGCTTGCTTTCTTCGATGCTGAGGATCGGGGACGACTAGACGGCTGGCCCTTCTCGGTGGGTGCGCGCGAGATGGCTCAAAACCTGGTGATCCGGCCGCAGGCAGTGGCGGTGGTGGATATGGTCGGTGATGCCGATCAGAACATCTATTACGAGCGCAACTCAGACCCGGAGTTGTCGGCCGAGTTGTGGGCCATCGCTGCTGATCTGGGCTACAGCGACAGCATCATTCCCCAGCCGAAGCATACGATCATTGACGATCATCTTCCGTTTGTGGAGCAGGGAATACCATCCGTGGATATAATTGATTTCGATTACCCTTATTGGCACACCCTGGAAGACACTGCCGACAAGGTAAGTCCCACCAGCCTGGAACGGGTGGGGCGCATGCTTGAGGTGTGGCTGCAAGGAGAGTAGTTTTTTCCATCCCCTGTTACGATCCCGCGTTCTCCAGGTGTCCCACTACAATCAACCGTTTCTGATATGCCCCCAACTCGTCACTCCAATTGCTGCATGTGATGAGAGTCACTCGGCCTGTGTCGCTGGGGTAGGCGACCTGTATGTTGGTACGGTCCACCAGTTGGCGGTAGTCTACAATGTAAGTGTAGGATTGGTTGTCCGTATAGAGGATGATTGAGTCGCCGGCTTTCAGTTTCCCCAGCCCGGCGAAGGGTCCGTAGACGTTTGGGGCGATGGTCACATGCCCCGCCAGTACGACATTGCTGGGGTCGCCCGGGCTGGCCGTTCCCTCCAGGTGTCCCACGAAATCTTTCCCCAAATCGTCCACCTTCCACGTTTGGTTCACAATAGGAGAGACAATGACCGGAGTGTCTAGTTCCATGGCTGGGATGACCAAACGAGTCGCAGGACGTTTGGGCAGGGGAGAATTTGGATGGATGGGAGACTCAATGGCTTGTTCAATCTGTGGCTCAGCCATCGCTGTGGGCGAAGGGGCAGAAGTAATGAATTGAGACGAGGTGTTGACTGCAGGGGGCTCAGTTGGCGGTGGTGTTGGCGCTACTTCGGCAGCTCGTGCTTCTGTTGGAGCGGCGACAATCAGGATTGGAGTTGGCGAAGGGTAAGGTGTGGGGGTAGGCAAGCGGGTAACTTGCGCCACACCTGCAGGCGCAGACTGACGTCCTATTAGCAATTCAGTTGCTAATTCACCAAGATCGATTCCTTCCCGGGCAGCCATCCAGGTTACTATGCCGCCGACGATGGCCAGGCTGACGCAGATGACGATGGCGAGAGGAAGTACGGCGGCAAAAATGCTCGTTTTCTTTCGGGTCATATGTTACCCTTCTTTGATCTGATGTAGCATAATGTCAGCAGCGATCGCTTAGACATCTTGGCGGAGGAGCATACCATATTCCTGGTGGGAGGGCAAGTGCGTTAAACTCATATGAAATTCTAGCTTGACAACGCTCTCCCCTATGATACAATGGATAGTAGACATAGTAGATGACCAGGTAAATGGGAAGAAGATGTTTAGATACATACGACAAGCCCTCACCTATTTCGGATCTCATATACGCTTCAAGATCATTCTGCCCTATGCGTTGCTCACGTTGATGGTGGCAATTACTGGCATTTACCTGAGTACCAGGTTGGTAGCTGGCTCGTTAGAGGAACGTTTCACACGACAACTTGGCGAAGCCTGGAGCGCAGTTGCCGATGGCTTGTACCAACGAGAGCTATCCCACTTATCTAAGTTGAATACTATTGCCTTTACGGAAGGCATCGACGAAGCGATCCTCGCGGGTGATCGAGAGAAGCTGCAAACTCTTGTATTTCCGGTGGTGGTCAATAATAACATCGATCGTGTTGATATCGTTAATGGTGACGGTTTTCAGTTGCTGGAGATTCACCGACCGCCCGGCACTAGCGATGTTGAAGCTTATACCACAACATACGGGATGGACCTGGGGGATTGGCCCATCGTGCAAAAAGTTCTAAGCGGCGTGGTGGATGCGACAGGCGATAAATACGTGGCGCTGGCGGCGGTAGATGGCCGCGAAATGTTTACCACTGTCCGCCCAGTGAAACGAGATGACAAAGTTGTTGGGGCGGTCCTGGTCAGCAGTTATACGCGGGATTTGCTTCAGTCCCTCTCACAAGCAAGCTTTGCTGACGTCACTCTTTACGATCTTGAAGGGAATGTTATCGACACCACTTTGCCCGGTGGTAAAGAAACTTTGGCGGCTTTGGCGATTGGGTCCGAGGCGCATAGGATGCTGGCTTTGGGAGGTGATTCTAGCCTGAGAAGAGCTGTCTCTTTGGAGGGGCGCGAATATGATCTCCTGTTCGGTGTTTTCTTGGCCAGAGGGGAACCGCTAGGGTTTTATTCAGTTGCTTTGCAGCCTACGTTCATTGTGTCATATGGTGCTACTGCCCGCAACCAGATGGCATTGATCTTTGCCACCGCTTTGTTGTTGGTGTTCGGCATTGGCTACTTGATGGCCAACGCTATTACAGGCCAGTTACAACATTTGATGGAAAACGCTATGGCAGTGGCTGGCGGCGACTTTACCAGGCGCACCCGGATCTCCTCCGGGGATGAAATAGGCTCATTGGCTCGTTCACTGGATCATATGACCGAGAGTCTGGCCGGGTACACAAGTGCCCTGCAAAACAGAATCGATGAATTAATTGCCCTGTATGAAAGTAGCACTGCTGTCACTGTCAAGTCGGGTCTGAACCTGGATCACGTCTTAAATGCGGTTACCAGTAGCGTGAGGGCCTCCATACATGGCATCGATCAAGTCGTCGTCCATTTGCTGGATGAGAGAGGTCAGATGTTGGTGCCCAAGGCCTCCGCACCGGACGAAGCCGATGGCTTCCCCAGTTTGGCCTTTGCAGAAAATGGGGAGATGCGCGTCTTTCTGGAAGCGGCTAAACCACGAGTTATGCGGTTCTCCGATCTTGATGGCTTTTCGCTGGATGGGTCTTTTACAAAGAAGGATGTTTCTGAGATACTCATTGCCCCTCTGATTGCCGGACAGGAAACAATCGGTATGTTGACGCTTGTGCCCGGTGCTGGCTATCAGCAGGTCGAGTTGTTGAATGAGGATAGCGAGCGACTACTGGGTACCCTTGCCAACCAATCTGCTATTGCCATAAAAAACGCGCAGCTTTTTGAAGCGACTCAGCGAGCGTACGAGGAACTACGGCACCTGGATGATCTGAAGACGCAATTCATTAACATTGCAGCTCACGAATTGCGTACCCCCCTGGGCGCGATGATGGGTTACGCCAGCTTTGTGGAGAAAAGAGTGCCTGAAAAACTGGGTGGGCCGATGCGCTTTCTTCTCGTCAGCACGCTGCGTATGCGCACTATGGTTGATGCGATGCTCACCATTCAACGCTTGGACGCGGGCACGACCTTTCTGCGGCTGACGAGCGTGGATGTTCGGGACACTATCAGAAAAGTGGCTGCTGACTTTCAACCTATGGCGGAATTGGAGGGTCACGTAATAGATATTGACCTCCCGACTGAGTTGCTATCTATCCGGGCAGATGCTGAGAAGATTGGATTGGTGCTTTCGAATCTCCTGTCAAATGCCATCAAGTTTACGCCTGAAAAGGGGCACATTCAAATTGCAGCCCAGGATATTGGCAAATCGATTCTGGTGAGTGTCCGTGATAATGGCGTGGGTATTCCTTTGGAAGATCAATCACGCATATTCGAACGATTCTACCAAGCCCGGGCAGAGCATATAGCAGGGCATGGTGGTATGGGGATAGGATTAACGATCGTCAAACATCTGGTTGAACTTCACGGAGGACAGGTCTGGGTGAAGAGCGAAGTAGGCACGGGGAGTACGTTTTTCTTCTCATTGCCTAAAGTGACGCCTGTTGACGTGTCCGCTTCCGTTCTTTCGACGCCTGATGTCCAGTCGCATGAAGAGAAAGAGGTATCCTTGGAGTCAACTTAGGACCTATGAGAGTCGACCAGAAAAGAAGGGCAGCATGCCTGCCGTCCCTGTTCCAAGCCTTTAGCTCTGCTTTTGCGACGAGGATAGAGTACCCGGTAGCTGTTTGGGGCACAAGCTCCTAAGTTGAAGTAGGTGAAAAACGTATCGTAATGCGAGACGGTAAAAGCAGGCGAGATGAGGCAGGTCAGGGGAGCTGGAGAGCCTTTCACTTTGATGGGCTGCTGTTGGTATTTCTGGTAGTCGGCTGGTCCCTCATTTTCGCCACGGCCACGCTGGGGTTGCAGCGTAATCCGCAGCAATGGCTGCCGGTGAAGCTGGTGCCCCGGGTTGCTGCCGACTACGGCGTAGAGACCCGGGAGGTTTCGCGCCTGGCACCTGTACGTCCTCAAGTGATTGAGGCGGTCAAACAGGATGCGTTGGTAGCGCGGCCTCCGACACCTACCCTGGCTTTGGCTTTGGTTGCGGCCACCCCTACACCCACCCCCACCCTCACGCCCACGCCTACCCCTCGCCCTTCGGTGCTGACGATAAGTGCTGGGGGGCCATACATGGGGAAAGAAGGGAGTCCGATTTCTTTCGTTGCGCGGGCGGTGAGTTTGGGACTGGGGACGCTCACCTATCGTTGGGACCTGGACGGTGATGGGGCGTACGACGATGGTGAGGGGGCGAGTGTGCGCTTTGTGTTTTACGACGAGGGGGACTATCCGATAGGGGTGCAGGCTACGGATCGGATGGGACGGATCGCTACCGACGTTACCACCGTCAAGGTAGGCAACGTAGCGCCTACGGTCGATGTGGGAGGGGACAGGTCTGCGGACGAGGGGGAGGAGACAGCCTTTTCGGCACGGGTGAGGGATCCTGGGCACGACGTGTTGTTGTACGATTGGGATTTTGGTGATGGGGCGGGGGTGAATGGGACATTGAAGCCGAGCCACACCTATGTTGACAACGGCGACTACGTGGTTCGCTTGCGTGCTGACGACAACGATGGGGGTGTGACGGAGGCATTTTTCACGGTACACGTGGGGAACTTGCCGCCGGTGGTAGAGGCCGGACCGGACCGGGTGACCGACGAGGGCGCCAGGGTGACTTTCAGCGGGGCGGCCAGCGATCCGGGCGTTCTGGACACGCTGAGTTACGCCTGGGATCTGGACTACGATGGGATGAACTTCGCCCCGGATGTTTTAGGACCTGTGGCATCGGCGGTGTACTCGGATGGGCCGGCCAGGGTGGTTGCGGCGTTGCGGGTGGAGGATAAAGATGGGGGGCAGGCGATCGACACGGTCGATGTAAGGGTTAACAACGTAGCACCGGTCATTGTGAGTGTCACCAACAATAGCCCGGTGGGCGAGGGGTCGCCGGTGACGCTGGAAGTTAAGGCCAGCGACGTGATGAGTGACCTGCTGAGCTACGCCTTCGACTGGGGGAACGACGGGGACTTTGAGGCGGTGAATCCGCCGGACCCGATGTCGCACACCTGGTACAACCAGGGTAAGTACCCGGTTGGCATCCGGGTTGACGATGGGGACGGGGGTCAGGTTTTCACGAGTGCCACCGTCTCCGTTTACAACCTGCCTCCGGTCGCGCTAGCCGGTTCGGACGGGGTGCGTTTTGAAGGGTCGCCGGTGACGTTCGATGGCAGTGGCTCGAGGGACCCTGGCGTATATGACCCGCTCAGTTACGAGTGGGACTTTGGGGATGGCAGCCCGGTTGTCAGCGCCACGACGGTGGCCCACGTCTATGCCGACAATGCCGTATACAGCGCGACGCTCACCGTGACCGACGACAGTGGCGCGGTGGGTACGGACGCCG
>JAHELX010000681.1 GCA_024643945.1 Anaerolineales bacterium | reverse complement strand
GCTGGCCCGCTGGCTGGGAGCAGAAGCCGTCCTGGGATTGTTGATCAATGATGAGGTGAGTGACATCGCCACCTATGCCGATCAGGCCGAACGTCTGGGAGATGAGGCGACATACCGGCGTGTTTTGACCGATGAGACCTCCCACGCTCGCGCATTGGCCGATTTGCGCAGTCCTGAGGCAGCCAAAACTACTGAACCATGGCACCGCACCGCCAGCGCAGGCGGTTTACTACGGGTCGTGGTCTACGGCTTCAACGACGGCCTGACGGCCAACTTTGGCCTGGTGATGGGCGTGATCGGGGCCAGTGTAAGCGACCAGACAATCCTGTTAGCAGGATTTGCCGGCCTGCTTGCCGACGCTTTCTCTATGGCATCCAGCGGTTTCCTGGCTGCCCGGTCGGAACAGGAGCTACGCGAGCATCATCTGGCCCTGGAGCGGGCCGAGCTGCACCTGATGCCCCAGGAGGAGCGCCAGGAACTGAAGCAGTACTTTATGCGAAAGGGGTTGAATTCCCAGGAGGCTGCCACCGTCGCCGACCGCCTGATGGAGAAACCTGACGTGGCCTTGACCCAGTTGGCCCGAGAAGAACTGGGCATGGATCCTGAAGCGCCGCAAAACCCACTCCAGGAGGGCATTGTCACCGGAATTGCCACTGGGCTGGGCGCGGTCATCCCCATTATACCTTTCTTTTTTCTCCCCCGGGCCATAGCCATCTGGATCGGGGTCGTAATCAGTATGGTCGCTCACTTCCTGGTAGGCTCCAGCCGTGCCATTTTTACGGGACGTCCGGCCATCCGGAGTGGGTTTGAAATGTTCCTGGTGGGCATGGGCGTTGCCTTGTTCACCTATGTTCTGGGGCAACTATTGGGTGTGAGACTCTAATCCTCTACAAGAGGACTAAAGGAGTATTGAGGTCTAGAGAAAAATGAGAGCTCACAAGCTGTTCAACGTAAGTCTGGGACTGATACTCGCCGGGGGGCTATTTCTTACGGCATGTAGTGGGACGACGACTCAACCGACTGCCCAACCCACTCCGCAGCCAACGACGGCGGTTACCCCGGCCACAGAGCCCGCGCCTCTGAACGACCCGGCGCAGGCCGTAAGGGATTTTCTCGCATCAGTGCATGACGATCCTTCGGGTAACAGCAGCCTCCCCTACTTGAGCCAGGCCCTGCAGGCCGACGTCCAGAGCGGCCACCCACTGGCCACGATCCTGGGAATTGAGGATATGTACCCCTCCTTCGGGGTTTCGTCGGTGCAGACCAATGATGCCGGCGACCGCGCGACGGTAGAGGTCACGCTCAATTACGTGAGCCCCATCCAGCGCGTGTTTATCCTTATCCAGGAAGAGGACGTCTGGCGCATCGACACCATCGTAGCCTACGCTGTGCCGCCGACGGTCGTCTCCTCCGACTTCCTGGAGGCGGATCAGGTCATTACGGAGTATGTCCAGGCGCTGCAAGACAAGCAGGCGGCGGAGGCATGGGGGCTCTTAACTGCCGAGACCCAGTCGCAAACCAGTGAAGCTGATATCGCCGCCGTGGCGCAGGCGGTGCAGCGTGTTACCATCACATCGCTCACCTTGATTGAGACTTCGCAGGACCGGCTCGTCTACGTTGGCACCCTTTGGGCGACACCAAATCCGGGCCAGTCTAATGAGTGGACACAGGGGAGCAACCCGCGCTGGTTCGAACTGGAGCTTACGCCCCTCGGCTGGCGCATCGCCCAAATCTCCCAGTCGCCGATATCCAATGTCGGCATAGCCTCACCTGGCGCTGAAGAGCGTGTGACTATTACGCAGACAGGTATCTCGTTTGAAGTGCCACAGGACTGGCAGCGGCTGGGTGCAGAGTGGTCGTGGGCATCCAATGACTCCGGTGAACTGCGCGTCGGCGTCAATTGGAATAATACGGGTCCAGGCTGGCAACCGACAACTATGTTGCCCAACCACTCGCAGACCTTGCAGACGTCGCCCGTCGACTTGGGCTGGGCTCAGGGGACGAGTTACACAGTTGCGGTCACGGCTCCGGCGGCGCAAGGTGGGGGAGTGGTGGCAGTCGAGAAGCACGTGATTGTTGTCCTGGTGGATAAACCCCTTGCTTACGACTTCTACGCCAGCGCTCCCACCGCCGGTGATCTGGTCACGCTGGATCCTGTGCTCCAACACATGCTCGACACAGTTGAGATAGGTAACGAGTAATACACCATGTATCCTGTAGAAGAAAAACCTGTATCTTCTCAGAAGGTAGGGGCGAACCCTTGCGGTCGCCCTGGCGGGCAGGCGCACCCGCAGGTCCCCTTCGGGGAAGGCCTGCCCCTACCACAGATTATTGAGACGGTACAAAAACCTGACCCAAAGGAGGTCAGATTATGAAAGCAATCGCCCTACATCCAGGCACAACGACACTGCGCCTGGTGGATCGTCCGGAACCATCCATTACCGCACCTGATGAGGTCAAGATTCGGATATTGCGGGTAGGTATCTGCGGCACCGACCGGGAGGAGGCGAGCGGCGGCCGTGCCCTTGCCCCTGACAACCAGGAAGACCTGGTCATCGGTCACGAGATGTTCGGTCAGGTTGTAGCTGTGGGAAAGTCTGTCACCCGCGTTCAGCCTGACGACTACGCCGTCTTCACCGTGCGCCGGGGGTGTGGCAAATGTCTGCCTTGCGCCATGAACCGCCCTGATATGTGCCGTACCGGCGAGTATCACGAACGGGGTATTTGGGGGTTGGATGGCTACCAGGCTGAATTCGTGGTGGACAGGGAACAGTACGTGGTGCGGGTCCCGCAAGCGTTGGAGCCGGTCGGCGTGCTGAGCGAGCCTCTTTCTATTGCCGAGAAAGCTATTGATGAGGCAGTGCGCCTGCAAGTGACTCGATTGCCGGACGCGCCCGCCACACCTGATTGGCTTTACGGCCGGCGCTGCCTGGTGGCCGGGTTGGGGCCTGTCGGCCTGCTGGCAGCGATGGCGCTGCGCCTACGCGGGGCCGAGGTCTACGGCCTGGACATCGTGGGCGCCGATACGGCCCGGCCCAAATGGTTGGAGGCGATCGGCGGGCAATATGTGGACGGCCGCCAGGTACCGGCAGACCAGGTGGATGATACATTGGGACCGATGGAACTGATCTTTGAGGCGGCTGGGATTGCAAGTGTAGAGTTCAATCTGCTGGATGCGTTGGCTGCCAATGGCGTCTACGTACTCACCGGCATACCAGGCGGTGACCGCCCGCTGCAGATCCCCGGCGCTGAGTTGATACGCCAGCTTGTTCTGGATAATCAGGTGATGGTGGGGAGTGTCAATGCTGCCCGGGACGATTTTCAGATGGCCGTGGATGACCTGGCTCATGCCCACCTACTCTGGGGAGATCACTTAGGGCGGCTCATCACACATCGTTATCCCCACACCCACTTCGCCACGGCCCTGGGCAAACACCAGCCAGATGAGATCAAAGCGGTAATTGAGTGGGCAAAAGTCTAGACCCTGCCAACGATGATTTGACGAGTAAGAACCAGCGCCATGGGCGTCAAAATTACCTGTCAATTTAGCCTTGACAGGGCACTAGTATGCTGGATTGACCGCGAAGGAAAAGAAGGTGGCTTTTGCTTATGGATGGAAATAGGATATCAAAGAGCAAGCCATTGAGTTCATTGAGCTTTTCCTTATTGTCGGTATTGATCGGAGT
>JAHELX010000090.1 GCA_024643945.1 Anaerolineales bacterium | reverse complement strand
CGTCCCTCTTCCGGCTCCCGGCCAGACGGAGGTGACCGTCAAGGCCACCCTAATGTGACCGGATCTCAAAAAAAACTCTTGACAAACGAATTGAATCATGATAGAATATATTTAAATTTGGGAGCGCTCCCAACAAATCAAGATGATTTCCCTGTAATACCCGCGTATAAACTATAGTTAATATGAGATTTTACCGAGATAACCTCGTTGTTTTGGGAGCGATTGTCAAAGATTGAGCGATTTTAGTATGGACAAGCTAACTCTGGAACAAGTCGCCAAATTATCGGGTGTCTCACGCTCTACCGTTTCGCGCGTGATCAACAATCACCCCAACGTGAAGGCCAGGGTGCGGCAACGGGTTCTGGAAGTCATTGCGGAGACAGGCTACCATCCCAATCCGGCCGCGCGTTCATTGGCTTCCCAGCGCTCTGGTATCATCGGTCTCGTCATTCCCCGCGCGGTGCAATCCCTCTTTACCGACCCTTATTACCCGCGGCTGATGCAGGGAGTGGCTCAAGCTTGTAACGCAAACGATTACACGCTATCCCTTTTCCTGTTTCACACCGAAGACGAAGAGCAGAAGCTCTATCCCAAGGTGCTACGCACTCGATTGATAGATGGTGTCATCGTCAGTGCATCGCAGATAGGCGACCCACTCATTCCCCAGTTGATCAATAACCAGGTGCCGTTTGTAATGGTAGGGCGTCCCAATAACTTGCCAGATTTCAGCTTCGTGAATGCTGATAATGCGGTCGGCGCCTACGCAGCGACCAGCCATTTGATCCGGTTGGGCTACAAGCGTATTGCCACGATCGCCGGTCCTCTGAATACTACAGTTGGTCTCGATCGCCGGCAGGGTTACCTGGATGCACTCAATGATCGCAGCCGTTCAATTGACGAGGCATTGATCGTGGAAAGCGATTTCACTGAATTGGGCGGCTATGCCGACATGCAGCGCTTGATCCCGTACCGGCCGGATGCTGTCTTCGTTGCATCAGACACCATGGCGTTCGGTGCTCTGCGAGCGCTGCGTGAAGCAGGATTATCTGTACCCAATGACGTCGCCGTGGTGGGCTTTGACGACCTGCCCACGTCAGCTCTCTCTGACCCGCCTTTGACTACCGTCCGGCAGCCGATTCGGCGCGTCGGCGCCCAGGCGGTCGAAATCTTGATTGATATCCTGACCAATGGCCCCGAACCCCCGCGGCGCATTACCCTGAGCACTGAGCTTGTCATTCGATCGTCGTGTGCTTCCAGGCCGGGAGCTTGACCGATGCCAGATCACTTGTGGGCGGGTGATTAGGTAAAAGCAGGCGCGGTACTAGAATGGCTTGACAAAAGCACTAAAATTTAGTATACTGTTTTTAGTAGAATTTTAGTAAAACTTTTTAGTTGCCTCAAGGAACACATATGCCCCCACGTAGCCGAGTCACGATGGCCGAAATTGCCGAGGAGAGTGGTGTCTCCCTATCTACCGTATCCCTTGTGCTGCGGGATAAGCCCGGTGTTGGTCCTGATACACGACAGCGGGTCCTTAATGTCGCCAAGTACCTCGGTTACATCCCCACGAACTCAAATGCACAGCATAGGTCAAGCCTGACAACCATTGGTTTGATTCTCAAAGCGGAACCCGACCTCGTCCCGCAAGCCAATCAATTCTACTCGCACGTCGTTGCAGGAATTGAAGCCGCCTGCCGTCAACAGCAGATTAATTTGCTCTATGCGACCTTGCCCGTCGATCAAGATAGTTATCCTCTCGAACTGCCCCGCATGCTGATTGAGGGAGACACGGCTGATGGGCTTCTCCTCGTGGGAGCGTTTCTAGACGAGACGCTGGCGCAAGTCGTCGACCGCCAGTTGTCACCCATCGTGTTAGTTGATGCCTATTCTGCCTCCAATCATTACGATGCCATTGTGTCCGACAACTTCAATGGCGCCTACCAGGCCGTCACATATCTGATCCAGCATGGTCACCGGCACATCGGCCTCGTCGCCGGCCACCCGCAGGCCTATCCAAGCATTCAAGAACGACGGCGGGGCTACATTCAGGCGTTGCAGGATAACGACATTTCTGACCTATACTTCGCGGATTGTCATATCATAAACAAAAATGAAATCCTTAATGCGACGACCGATCTGTTGCAAGGCAATCCCCAAATCACCGCGGTATTCGGTGCCAATGACGAGGTTGCAATCACGGTCATGGAAGTAGCACAGACCCTCGGACTTCACATTCCTGGGGATCTGTCTGTGGTGGGCTTCGACGACATCGATCTGGCAGATTGTGTTTCGCCTTCCCTGACTACCATGCACGTCGACAAAGTCGGCATGGGGAGGCTCGCCGTGCAATTGCTCGTCAATCGCATCCAATGCCCCGAGTCCAGCCCGGTGACGGTTGTTATCCGTCCACAATTGGTCGAACGCAGTTCAGTGCAGAGAGTCTAGCCCAACCCAGCAATTCTTACCATACGAAGAATTGAAAGAGGAAGGCAGTACCCGTGGGAAACACAAAGACGTCCCCCATTGTCGTGGGACCAGCCTTGCCCAACATCCCCTGGGAGCAGAAACCGAAAGACTGTAGCCAGGTGGTGTGGCGCTCAAGCCGCAACCCCATCATCCCGCGCGACCTGATCCCCTGCTCAAACAGTATCTTCAACAGCGCCGTCGTACCATTCGAGGACGGGTTCGCCGGGGTCTTTCGGGTGGACAACAAGAAACGTGACATGCGGATTCATAGGGGGAAAAGCAAGGACGGGATCCATTGGCAGATCGATGAGGAGCCGATCCAGTTCCTGTGTGATATTGACGAATACACGCGCTTCGAATTTCGCTACGACCCTCGTGTCTGCTGGATCGAAGACCGATACTATGTGACCTGGTGTAACGGTTATCACGGCCCCACCATCGGCCTGGGCTATACCTGCGACTTTGAGGCGTTTTATCAATTGGAAAACGCTTTCCTGCCTTATAACCGGAATGGCGTCCTGTTCCCCAGAAAGATCAACGGCAAGTACGCTATGCTGAGCCGTCCCAGTGACACGGGGCACACGCCTTTTGGCGACATTTTCTACAGCGAAAGCCCCGACATGTGCTATTGGGGACGCCACCGCCACGTGATGGGTCCAACGACAGAGTGGAGTTGGCAGAGCACCAAGATCGGTGCCGGCCCGACGCCCATCGAAACGAAAGAGGGTTGGTTGTTGTTCTATCACGGCGTTCTGACCTCATGTAATGGATATGTGTATAGCATGGGGGCTGCTTTGCTGGATATCGACGAGCCGTGGAATGTCCTTTATAGATCAGCACCCTACCTCCTCTCTCCTCAAGAACTGTACGAATGCGTTGGGGATACTCCCAACGTGGTATTTCCTTGCGCTGCGCTTTTTGATGCCCCCACAGGTCGCATTGCGATTTATTATGGGGGGGCCGATACTGTCTCGTGCCTTGCATACACTCAAGTAGATGAGCTGGTCGAATATGTTAAGGCGAATTCAGAAACCTGATGCCCAGAGACCGCCCGAGGTGTCGAGTTTTTCAAGGCCTTCATAGTAAAACGACTGCTGTAGTTCAAATACAAAGAAAGGAGGAGATCATATGGAGTAGACTGCCAACGTGTGGTCGGCTCAAATCAAGAGTATTATTCCATAGGCACGAACAAAGGAGGAAAATTACCATGAGTAAGCATATCCGAATGCTACTTGCCCTGGCTCTGCTGTTACCCATCCTGGCTGCCTGCGCCCAGACACCAACTCCGCAAGTAATCGAGAAAGTCGTTACCAAGGAGGTAGAGAAGGTCGTCACCAAAGAGGTGGAGAAGGTTGTCACCCAGGAGGTGGAGAAGGTCGTCACCCAGGAGGTGGAGAAGGTCGTCACCGCGACTCCTTCCCCGGCTGAGGCTCCTGCAGTGGAATATGTACGCAGCGAAACCCTGTACACCGGCGGAACACAGTGGGGCCCGCCCACAGGCTTTAATCCCTGGAATCTAGGGAACTATGCCATGGGAACCTTTGGGCTCTGCTATGAACCGCTGTTCATCTACGATCCGCTGGCCGATGAATTTACACCCTGGCTCGCAGAAAGCGGAGAGTGGACGAGCGACAACGTCTACCAGGTGAAGGTCCGCCAGGGCGTCATGTGGTCTGACGGCGAACCCTTCACGGCTGCCGATGTGAAATACACCTTTGACGCTGCTAAAGAAGCGCCGGTTAGCATCAGCCCGGTGTGGAAGTTCCTGGGCAGCGTCGACCTGGTGGATGACACCACGGTGAACTTCACCTTCGACCAGGCTCTCTACCAGGGATGGTCATACTATCTGTACTCGACCCCCATCGTTTCAAAGCATGTCTGGGAAACCAAATCGGTGGAGGACATTACCTCCGGGCTCAACGAGACTCCCGAATGCACAGGGCCCTATGTGGCCGAAACCCTTGACCAGACCAAAGTGGTCTGGGCCAAAAGAGACGGCTGGTGGGCAACGGCGGCGCTCGGCCTGGATCCCGCTCCCAAGCGGATCGTCGACATCGTCAACAGCGGCAATAACAACGTCGCGCTGGGTATGGTCCTCCAGGGCCAATTCGACCTGAACAACAACTTCCTGCCGGGCATCTCGAGGCTGGTAGAAGGCGGTTACGGCGTTCAGACGTACTTTCCGGGTCCTCCGTACCATCTCTCTGCCAACACGGCATGGCTGCTCTTGAACCTCACGAAAAAGCCGATGGATGACCCGGCCTTCCGCAGGGCGGTGGCCTATGCGATTGACGTCGACCAAATCGTCAATGTGGTCTATGGCGGCATGGTCTTGCCCGCCAATCCGACCGGGCTGCTGCCGAACTGGGAGAAGTACATTGACCAGGCGGTGGTAGATGAACTGGGCTTCAAGTACGATCCGGAGCAAGCCAAGAAGCTCCTGGCCGATGCCGGTTACAAGGACGTGGATGGCGACGGATTCGTCGAAGCGCTCGATGGCTCCAAGATCGAGCTGAAAGTTAACAATCCGAACGGATGGACGGACTGGATGGAGGCGAACCGGGTCATCGTCAATGGCCTGCAGGCCGCAGGCATCAACGCTCAATCCAATTTCCCGGACTTTCCAGAGTATGTGTCTCAGCGCAACGAGGCTACATTTGACATGATGATCAATAACGACGCGCAGATCGCCAACACCCCGTGGCGCTACTATCTCTGGATGGGCCGCAACCCCATCGAGGACATTGCCACCATGCAGGATGGCAACTACGGCCGCTACGACAACCAGGAGGTCTTCGATCTGACAGACCAGCTTGACATGGTCCCGACCGATGACGTGGAGGGTATGCAGGCCATCATATCCAAGCTCCAGCGGATCTATCTCACCGATATGCCTATGATCCCGCTGTGGTACAACGGTATGTGGGCCCAATACAGCAATACGTACTGGACGAACTGGCCCTCGTCCGCAGAGGGCGCTCCCCACTGGACGCCCGTCACCTGGCGCGGCTATTGGAACATGACTGCCATTCGCATACTCTGTGACTTGAAGCCAGCGCAGTAGCTTGTTCAATCACCGCCCCTCCTTCTGAGTTGGCTCTCTGGGAGTTGTCGTGGTGAGAAAGTAACAATGGGGGTGTTGGGTGAGCCTTGCTCGTCCAACACCCCCCATTTCCCCCCTGCTCGCGGGAATTCTCAAAGACCCGGGGCTTCGTATGTGGAGGAACTAGCGTGAAACGGTATTTCGGAAGAAAACTCCTCGTTTACATCCTCACGTTTTTCGTTGCGGTGACCATCGATTGGATGATTCCGCGCTTCATGCCCGGCAACCCTGTTGACGCATTGATGGCGAGGGCCGGTTCGTTCGCCGAGGCGACCGCGTTGATGCACGATTATTACACCAAAATCTTTGGCCTGGATGTACCCCTCTGGCAACAGTACCTTAATTTCTGGAATGCCCTTTTCCACGGCGACCTCGGCACCAGCGTGTATGTGTTTCCGTTGCCGGTGACAAAGGTCATCATGAGAGCCGTGCCCTTTGACATCCTTCTTTTGCTTCCGGCGGTCCTGTTGAGTTGGCTGGCGGGGAACTGGTTCGGCGCTTTCGCAGCGCGCTCCAAACGGCTGGACAACACCGTGTTGCCACTTGGGTACATCCTGACGGCGACACCCTACATGTGGCTGGCCATGTTGCTGGCCTGGGTATTGGGAATCGTGCTTAAAATTTTCCCGATCTCGGGCGGGTACAGCTATGCGATGACGCCCTCATTCTCATGGCCTTTTATCTGGAGTTTTCTGCAGCACTGGTTCCTACCCTTCGCCTCTATCTTCCTGGTCAAGTTTGGCGGCTGGGCCATTGGCATGCGGAACATGATCATTTACGAACTCGAAGCCGATTATTCTCACTACCTGGAAGCTCTCGGGGCGCCCAGAAAACTGGTCAGAAAATACGCCTTCAATAATGCCATCCTTCCCCAGATCACCGGCCTGGCGCTTGATCTTGGCGTCATCGTTGCGGGCGCCCTGGTAACAGAAGTCGTGTTCTCATACCCCGGCATCGGGTACCTGATTCTTCAGGCTATCAACACCCGGGATTTCTTCCTTCTCCAGGGATGCTTCTTGTTCATCATCCTGGCCGTGTTGCTCGCCAATTTCGCTATTGATATCGCTTATGTGCTCGTCGATCCGCGAACGCGAACCGGCATGCAAGGTGAATCGGCATAATGAACCTAAAGAAAAGTGAGTTTCTTTACTTTGCCCTGAGGAACAACAAGCTAAAGGTTGGCTTAGCCGTCTTGCTCCTTTTTGTCGTGCTTACATTGGTCGGCCCGCTGCTTACGGACTACCAACCTATGGATTACGTAGGGCCACTGAACGCCCCTCCGTCCTCCGAATTCTGGTTCGGGACTACCTCATTCGGACAGGATGTTTTTACCCAGTTCGTACATGGCCTGAAAGCATCCTTCCTGGTGGGAATTATCGGTGGAGGAATAGGAACTCTTTTAGGCATACTGGTTGGTTTCACTGCCGGTTATCGTGGCGGCATGGTCGACGAAGTCCTCAATACGCTCACCAACATTGTCCTGGTCATTCCAACGCTGGCCGTTCTTCTTATCATCGTCGCCTATCTTGAGGTTCGGGGCATTCTTATAGAAAGCGTCTTTATTGGATGTACAGCCTGGCCCTGGGCGGCCAGAGCCATCCGAGCCCAGACATTTTCACTGCGCTCCAGGGATTTCGTGGATCTGGCCAGGCTGGGTGGAATGAAGCCTATGAAGATCATCTTCACCGAGATCGCGCCCAACATGATGTCCTATCTGTTGCTGGTCTTCATCCTCCAGTTTGGAGGGGCGGTTCTCATTGCGGCCACGCTGGATTTCATCGGGCTCGGTCCGACGGACGCCATTTCACTGGGTCTCATGATGAACAACGCCGTCCTGTGGGGCGCTCTGCTTCTGGGTATCTGGTGGTGGTTCATTCCGCCGGGTGCGGCGATCACGGCCATCGTCGGCGCGCTGTACGTCACGAACGTTGGACTGGACGAAGTCTTCAACCCCAAACTCAGGGAGATGTGACGTATGAGTTTACAAGTAGAAAACCTCAGAGTCTATTATCAAACCCTGCATGGGGATGTCAAGGCACTGGATGGCGCAACGTTCACCGTCCAGGGTGGGGAAATCATGGGCCTGGCCGGCGAATCGGGCTGCGGAAAAACTACGCTCGGCCACAGCCTGATCCGTTTGACGCCCCCCATGAGATTCGTCGAGGGCCGCGTGACACTTGACAACCAAGAGTTGCCCGTGTGGGACATGGGAAAAATGAACCATTTAAGGTTTAAGAAGATCTCCATCATTCCGCAGTACGCTATGAATGCTATGAATCCGACGCGGAAGATCGGAAAAATGATCGCAGAACTGCTCGGATCGAGAAATGTGGACTTCAAAGAGACCCTGCCTGAGCTGAAGAGGAGGCTGGATCTAGTCAAACTGCCGCACGACGTGCTCGGCATGTACCCAATAGAGTTATCAGGCGGTATGAAGCAGAGAATGGTCATGGTGATATCGACGCTGATGAACCCTTCACTGCTCATTGCTGACGAGATCACCTCAGCGCTCGACGTGTCCAGCCAAAAGGCTGTCACAGAGATGCTGGTCGAATTTCGGAATCAGGAGTGCTGTAAAAGCGCGATAGTCATTACCCATGACATCTCGATTCTGTATCAGATCGCCGACAGCATTATGATCATGTATGCCGGGCAACTGGCGGAGAAAGCCTCTACCGAAGTGATCATCCATTCTCCCCGGCACCCCTATACGAAACTGCTGATTTCATCCTTGCCGGAAATCGGAGTGAAATATTCCGAGAGAAGACTGACAGGCATTCCCGGAAAGCCCCCGTTGCTGCTCGATCCTCCAACCGGATGTCGCTTCAGAGAACGATGTCCCGTCGCGTTTGCGAAGTGCCTGGAAGAGCCCCCATTCATTGAAATCGAGAAGAATCACTCCGTTGCTTGTTGGAAGGAGTTCGAAGAGAATGCTTAAGCTCGACAATATATCCAAAGTCTATCACGTTGGAACCTTCGGCGGGAAAGAACTCCACGCAGTAAGCAACGTTAGCTTCGATGTTCAAGATGGAGAGGTTGTCTCATTAATTGGTGAAAGTGGGAGCGGGAAAAGCACGATAGGCAAGATGATTCTGCGCCTGATCTCGATCAGCTCGGGTGCGATTGTATTCAACGGCGTCGACGTTTCCACCCTCAAAGGCGGGGCACTGAAGGAGTACTACCGGAGCGTGCAGGGTGTGTTCCAGGACCCGTTCAGCTCCTACAACCCGATCTTTAAGGCGGATCGGGTTTTCAGCATCATCAAGGAGGAATTCTTCCCAGGGGTTACAGAGTCGGAATGGAAGGACAAGTTGGACAGGTCGTTGATAGCCGTCGGCCTGAACCCGGAGCACGTCCTGGACAAGTTCCCCCACCAGCTCAGCGGCGGGCAGCTCCAGCGGTTCCTCATAGCTCGCGCATTGCTGCTAGATGTCCAGTTTCTGGTGGCTGATGAGATCATAAGTATGCTCGATGCATCTACACGCATCGACGTTCTCAACCTGCTGGCAGACCTCAAATCCCGTGGCCTGTCGATCCTCTTCATCACGCACGATCTTTCACTGGGATACTATATTAGCGAGAGAGCGCTCATTCTCTATCGTGGATGTGTGGTGGAGATGGGCTCGACAGACAGAATATTCAACCATCCACTGCATGCATACACAAAGATGCTCATGGCCTCTGTTCCACGCCTGGATAAGAAATGGGAAGATGTAGAGGTGGATCTGAAAGCAAAGCAGTCAGCGCTCACCAGCGGCTGTGTCTACTACGAAAGATGTCCACTCGCAGCCAAAGATGAAAGTTGTGCCAGAGATAGACCCGCGCTGATAGAGGTAGAACGTGATCATTTTGTGGCGTGTAGCAAGCTGTAGAGAAGAGTGACCATCACCCATTATTGCCATTATTCAACTTATAGGGGTCAACCAACGTAGATCTTCCTGTTCGGCAATATTGCTGTCAATCCGTAGGTTATCAGTGCCAAGGTAGCTGAGAAACCGTTTGAAGCATTGACGCAGGTCGGATTGCATCCGTTTGGATGGGATGACCCCAGACTCCCACCACCATTTCTTGATAATCAAAGCCCCGCTTTTCTTATCACGTCCAGGTTCAAACCGGGCCACGAACCGATCCCCATTCAGAATGGGAAGCACATAATAGCCATAGCGCCGTTCCCCAACTGGCTTGTAAACCTCCCATCGATACTCAAAGTCAAACAGTTCCTTCGCCAGCCGTCGGTCCCAGAGCAGGTTATCCAACGGAGCCATAATGGTCGCCCGTGACGGCGGGGCGTCGGAGTCGAGCGTGTTGTCCAGGTGCCTTTTGTCCTCGCTTCGCATATAGAGTGGGGGTTCTATACCTTGTACATATACTTCCACAATCTTTCCCTGTCGGAGTAGCCGCGTCAAAGCTCCATTACGCTCCTTGCTTTTGATTTCAGGCATCCCCAGCCATGCGTCACCGGACCTGTTCCACAATAGCCCGACGCTCCCAATGCGTCTGAGGACATACCAATCCTGATACTGTTCCTCTGTCTGATTGGGGTCGGCGGCCGACAGTAATTCTCCCGGAAGGTGGCGATGAGTAAAGTCATATACTTTGCGAGTGTGTACCTTGTGATGGATAATCAACTCTCCCCAGAAGTACATACTCTCCAACGCTGCTCGCGCTAAGCGTGTTGGCGCCCACGACCAGTCAACGGTCTGGTCAAAATTCAAGTCAATCGAAGACAAGGGACCTCGCTCTTCAATCGCCTGGCGAACGTGGGGTAGAATCGATTTGACGGGTCCGTGGCTTTTACCGGGGTTGCGCATGGCTGCTTGCCGGCGACGGTGGAAATACGGCCAGTCCTCCACACTGTGGATGGACATATTCTTATCCCACCCGTCCAGAAGCGTCCGGTCCCCGTAAAGCAGCTCCTGCAGCATCGTAGGCCGAAAGTCTGAAACGCGGGCCTGGAGCACCAGCTCCGGATTACGGCTCACGATATTCAGCGGATCGAACTGAATGCAACCGACGCGACGAATGTAATCGAGCACGCCAGATTTACTCTCTAACTCGTATGGCGGCCATAAGCCCTGATGGGCGAGGATCAAGCGGCGCGCTTGTCGTTTGGTAATTGTCAATGCTATCCTCCGTTTATCACCGGCAAGACCAGCGCTGAGGGATGAGTCTCATCGTGGTATATGCTCTGCTGGGCGACGGCCATGCTGACGCCGGCAGCGAGCGCTTCGCCAGTACCCAGGTTGCGGCTCCAGCGCGGATGCGCGCCGCTGGAGATTTGCAGGCGCAGCCGATGTCCCTGTCGGAAACAGTAGGCGGTCGCCCCCATATCAATTTCAACTCGTAGGCTGCCGTCCGGCCCCGCTTCTCTCTTCCCCGGCTCAATGCGGATGAGCCCGTCGCAGATGTTGGTGGAACGCCCATCCGGGGCGACGTCGCACAGGCGGCCGAAGAAATCGGTGTAAGCTAGACTTGAGCGTGCAAAAAGCTCCAGCCGCACCGGGCCGATGACCTCGACGCCCTGGGTTAGCGGTGGTGTAGTATAGCAAAGGACGTCGGAGCGGGCTTCCAGGAGGCGGTTGTCCTGGGGGCCGGCACCCTGAAAGGCGAGCAGCGCGCCGCCTAGCGCTGGGGTGGGGTCGGCGGGGTCGTAGCGGTAGTGATCGGGGGATGATGTTGCCGACGGCGGTTCTGTCGCCAGCCCCGCTTCGGCGTGGAGATAGTAGCGAGTCTGGCGAGCTGGCGGCGGGAAATCGTCTAACTCGCGCCATTCATCAACGCCCATCACGTAAATGCGAACCGGCTTCTGGCGCAAGCGGCGCTGATCGCCCTTCAAATGGGCGTCGAACCAGGTCAGCCCTTCCCGCAGGCCGGCCATCAGCCCGCCGGGATGGGCGTGAAACCAGGGACCGATGGTCAGGTACGGCCGGCGCCCGGCGGCCTTGAGGGCGGCGTAGTCGCGCAAGAGGCCGCGCAGGTAGTAGTCGTACCAGCCTCCGATGAGGTGAACCGGCGCGGCGACCTGGGCCACGGCGCCGCTGTGGTCTCTGGCCCTCCAGAACGGGTCATCGGCCTGGATGTGGGTGAGCAGGTCGCGGTAGAAGGGGATAGGTTCCCCGGCGGCGACGGTATCCGCTTCGAGCAGGGGGAGGTGAGCAAAGGCGGCTTGCAGGCTGTGTTCCTCTCCTCCAAAGAAGCGATGAGCCATCTTTTCCCAAAGTGGGCGGCGGTGCATTTTGTTTTGCGAGCGGACTCCCTGTGACCAGCGCAGCCGCGTTTCCAGGCCAAACGCGCCATCCGGGTGGGTGACGCTGTAATTCTCCGAGCTGGCGACCATGGGCAGCATAGCTTTCAGGCAAGGGGGCGCGCCGGCGGCAATCGCCCACTGCATATAGCCCAGGTAGCTGGGTCCCCACGTCCCCAGGACGCCGTTGAACCAGGGCTGTTGGCTGATCCAATCCACGGTGGCTTGACCGTCGGCCGCCTCATGGACATGCGGGCTAAAATCTCCCTCCGAATCGAAACACCCCCGTGCGCCCTGTACGACGACGTGATAGCCTCGCTCAGCAAATCGCTGCCCCGGGAGCTCGCCCAGGCCGAATCCGCCCCCCAGGGCGACTTCTTTCCCCCGGCCATAAGGGGTGCGGATAAGAATAGTCGGGAAGTCACCTGCTGCTTTGGGGAAATAGTGATCGGTGAAGAGGCGGATGCCATCCGGCATGGGGACGGGGATATCCCGCTGCACGCTCACCGCATAGCGCGGCGGCGGCAGCTTCAAGAGACGCGCCAGGAGTGAACGGCGATAGCGATACATCCCAAGACCAAGCAGCGCCAGTAATGCCAGTACAGTTCTCTTTTTCATTACTACCGGCCATTTATTGTGTGGAACACTCCCTCAGGATCACTCCGCGCTCCCATTCGAAGGAATTGGGCGTCTCCCACCGCCGCTTCGAATTCATCTTCCTTTAGGGCTCTCAGGGTGGCTTCAGCCACTTCTTCTGGCTTGATTCCCCTGTCTTCTTGCCTTCTCCGGCCCCTTGCGCCTTTGTCGAGTTCCGTATCGACGGTCGGCGGAATGATTTCAAACACCTTGATCGTCGTGTTCCGCAATTGGTGGCGCAATGACAGGCTGAAGGAATGCACGGCCGCCTTGGTGGCGCAGTATATGGGCATGATCGCCAATGGGATGAATCCCAATCCCGAAGAGATGTTCACGATAGCGGCTTCGCTTTGTTTCATGAGATGCGGAATGAACAACGCCGAAAGGTAAACAGGTGCCTGCAAGTTGGTTTCAATCTCATTCTCACCGCTGAGCAGGTCTTTCGTGCCTGTTAGGAAGTCAATTTGCCTCTGAATGCCGGCATTGTTGACAAGGATGTTCAAATTGGGGAAATTTGTCACTGCCCACTCGAATAACGTCGTTCGATCCTCAGCGTCAGCGACATCGCATGTCTTGATATGGATGTTCGGCAATTTGTCTTGCGCTTCAAGAAGTCTATGCTGACGCCGGCCACAAATGACAACTTCATTTCCTGCCTTCGACAGGACTTCGGCCAGGGCGAAACCGATGCCGGTTGCCCCGCCGGTGATCAAGATAGTGTTACCTTCAATGTTCACGATTGTCTCCTCCAAAGTCAGAAACTTGAGACGATTCTAGCAGAGGGGGTCAAAATTTGGAAATCACACGCGCGACGCAGTGCCCGCTCATCTATTCGAGATGCTACACAGGAGAAGTTTTATTACCAAAATGGTCTTATTAGTGCTATAATAAGCCTGGATGAAATGTAGCTGGCCCATTGATGAAGGAGACCAATCATGACTTGTTGTCAATGTCAGGTTATCGAAATGGAGTTCAATCAAGAAACGGCCGCCAAGCAATTGCAGCGCTATCGAAACCAAGGCCCGGCCAAGACCACTCGCATGTTGATCAATGCGCTCAAGTCGCAGGGCGTCAGCGGCATGACTCTACTGGACATTGGCGGCGGAATAGGGGCCATTCAGCACGAATTGCTCAAAAGCGGCCTGAACTGTGTGACTGACGCAGACGCCTCAACCGCCTACATCCAGGCGGCCAGGCAAGAGGCTGAGTGTCAGGGTCACGCCGACCGGGTCAGCTTCCGTCACGGCGACTTTGTCGACTTGGCAACCGATATCGAGCCGGCCGACATCGTCACCCTGGATCGGGTGATTTGCTGTTATCCGGATATGCAAGCGCTGGTCGGGCTATCATCGGCGCGGGCGCGCCAATACTACGGCCTGGTTTATCCGCGCGATACCTGGTTGATCAAGCTGGGTTTGGCGCTGGGCAATTTCGTATTGCGACTGCGGCGCAACCCATTTCGCGTATTTCTGCATCCCAGTCAGGCGGTGGACGCCATCGTG
>JAHELX010000680.1 GCA_024643945.1 Anaerolineales bacterium | reverse complement strand
CGAAGCATCTCGTTGGTGCGAAAACGGGACCCTTCGCTACCGCTCAGGGTGACAAAAGAGCGTAAACGTGGCCACCCGTTCGACTTTGACATGGCCCTATGTACTAAGCACTTGTCTAGAAATAACTTGGTACTTCTGCGACAGACATCAAATCTGCTTAGACAAATTGACGATTTTCGTGGTATAATTAGTTAACTTTTTTTCAGCATGATCGTTCTTCAATTCCTGCTAAACGCGAGATACGCCTCATGGATTCACGTGACGAATTGCTGGAGCAAAGAATTGCCACTCTTGAGCGGCGAATTGCTTATTTGGAGCGTATTGTAAAAGTAAGCCAAATTATCAATTCCACGCTCAGTCTTGAGCCGCTGCTGCGCATCATCATCCAGGCCGCTACGGAGCTCACTCATACAGAGGCATGTTCCATTATGCTGCTTGACAAGCGAACAGGGGAATTGCGTTTTACTCACTCCATCGGCGAAGGTTCGGAAGGGTTGCGCGATATGACGGTTCCTCTGGACAACAGCATTGCTGGCTGGATTGTGCGCAAAAGAAAGCCGCTACTCATCCGTGACGCCAAGACCGACCCGCGCTGGAACTCTCAGATTGATAAGACAATAGACTTTGACACACGCTCTATTCTTGGGGTTCCTCTTAAAGTGAAGGACGAAGTTATTGGCGTGATGGAACTTTTGAACAAGGTTGATGAGCAAGGATTTGTCCAGGATGACATTCAGATTGCCAGCACGTTGGCTGCCCAGGCGGCCATCGCTATCGAAAACGCGCGTCTGTTGGACGAATTGCAGCAGGCTTACGACGAATTGGCCGAACTCGATCAACTCAAAAGCAACTTTGTGAGTATTGCATCTCACGAGTTGCGAACGCCTTTATCCGTCATCTTGGGCTACGCCTCGTTTTTGCGCGAGGAGGTCAGCGGCGAAGCTGGCGAGCAGATCGACATTGTGTTGCAAAGTGCGATGCGCCTGCGCTCCATTATTGACGATATGGTCAACCTGCGGCACGTAGATACGGGCCAAACTCAACTCGAGCGTGACATCTTTTCGATGACAGAGCTCATCACTGACGTGGCTGGCGAGTTTGACCAGTTGGCTAAGGCTAAGCAACAAATACTGCGAGTAGACCTGCCGGAAGATCAGCTTAAAATTGATGCCGACTGGCAGAAGATATATCTGGTGTTGGCCAACCTGTTGTCGAATGCCATTAAGTTTACCCCACCCCAAGGGCGGGTGCAGGTCTCTGCCCAGCGAAAAGGAGAGGAACTATGGATCTCTGTGATGGATACGGGCATTGGCATCCCAGAGCGGGATTATGGTCGTATCTTCGACCGTTTCTATCAGGTTGAACCCAGCCTCACCCGGCGCTACGAGGGCATGGGATTGGGGCTTTCGGTCGCCAAAAGCATGGTCGAATTACACAGTGGACGTATGTGGGTTGAGAGCGTCGTTGGCAAAGGGAGTCGCTTCACCGTGGTCTTGCCGATCTCTCCCTTTAAGGTAGTGCCTGTTGCCAAAATAGCCTCCACTTCTTGATCCGGTATCATCAGACCTCATACTCGATTTCGATGTAAGGTAACAACATGCCAGATGTCATCACCCTAGGTGATATTAACATTGATATTGTTGCTCCAATCCCTGCCTATCCCTCTCGGGGAGGGGACATTGTTGCGGAGGGGGCCTCGCTGCACACAGGCGGCTCGGCGGTGAACACGGCTATCGCATTGGCCTGCTTGGGAGTAGACGTAGGATTCATCGGGCGAGTTGGGCAGGATGCGTTGGCAGCCCAGGCGCTGGCTGATCTGGCAGATGCTGGCGTAGACACCCGTTTGGTACAGTTTGATCCAGCCATTTCTACTGGCATTATTTTCATTGCCGTCACCCCCGATGGTGAACGGACGATGTTTGGGGCGCGCGGCGCGAATAGCTATACTGATCCTCAATTGCTGGATGAAGATTATTTTGCCGGCGCAAAGTGGTTCCACTTCTCTGGCTATACCTTGCTAGCGGAGCCCCAACGCTCGGCTGCTCTCTACGCTCTCGAAATAGCGGCCGAGGCAGGATCTCAAGTCAGTCTTGACGTGAGCATAGATCCGGTTCTGCGTGCTCGACACGATATTCAACGTTTACTGCCTCGTATAGATGTGATTTTTCCCAATGAGACCGAACTCTCTCTTCTCACCCGGGGCGTTAATGTGCGGCAGGCTCCGGCTCAGTTGCTCAAGTGGGGTGTGGGCGCGGTAGTGGCCAAATATGGGGCCAACGGCTCCGAAGTCAGCGTCCCGAATCTCCAGGCGAGTCTCCCTGCTTTCAATATTTCGCCGCTCGATACGACTGGAGCCGGCGATTGCTTTGACGCTGGCTTTATTCTAGGTCGATTGCTGGGACTGGACTGGGAAGTGGCCGCTGTCCTGGGCAATGCAGTCGGCGCGTTGTCTATCCAATGGCAGGGGGCGGGGGCTGGCCGTGTTACTCCAAAGGCCGTGTACGATTTGATCGAAATGCACATAAACGAGCCTGCCTGGCTTGAGTTGCGTGAGGTGCTAGAGGAGGCTCTGGTTTCTCTGGAAAACTTGACATAAGTATCGCGGAAGACACCTTTGTATGCGCCCGGCCGTCGGTCGGGTTTTTTCTTTTCCAGAGTGTCATTCAGGGCCCGCAGATATCAATTTCGTTGTCAAAACTTGACAGCCATGTTAGAATATGGTTTTGGGTTTCCAGTGGTCATCTCTCGGTAGACCACTGGCTGGTCTGTAATGAGGTTGAGGTTTTCATGCTTTTATGCGTACTGAGTATAGGTCTTCATAGCTAATTCTGTCGGCGGATGAATGGGTTACTGGCTTTGCTAACCAAGAATCGGATTTCGACGTAGAAGTTGGCCTGCAATTTGCTTAATCCGCCGATAAAGACAATTCGGTATGTTTGTGGGTGATGTAGAAATATGGCAGAAGAGAAGAAACTTATCATACGGGGCGCGCGCGCACACAATCTGAAAAACATAAGTGTCGAACTACCTCGTGACAAGCTGGTCGTCATCACTGGTTTGTCGGGCAGTGGCAAATCGAGCCTGGCCTTCGATACCATCTATGCCGAGGGTCAGCGTCGTTACGTCGAGTCATTGTCGGCCTATGCCCGACAGTTTCTGGGTCAGATGGACAAGCCAGATGTGGACCAAATTGAAGGTTTAAGCCCGGCTATTTCTATAGATCAGAAAGGGGCCAGCCGTAATCCGCGCTCGACGGTGGGCACAGTGACGGAGATCTACGATTACCTGCGTCTGCTTTATGCCCGTGTGGGACAACCACATTGTCCCCAGTGCGGGCGTGAGGTCAATCAGCAGACGGCGCAGCAAATTGTAGATGCCATCCTGGAGAGGCCGGACGGCAGCCGGATTATGATCCTGGCCCCCCTCGTCAAAGACCGCAAAGGGGAACACAAGGCGATCTTTGAAGATGTGCGCAAGATGGGCTACGTACGAGTGCGCGTCGATGGCGATGTACGCGACGTGGACGAGGAGGTCGAGCTCGACCGCTACAAAATGCATACCATCGAGGCTGTGGTAGATCGGCTGATCATCCGCTACAGTGATAACGGGGCGGAGGTGACTGATGCCGGTCGCTTGACCGACTCAGTAGAGACGGCCTTGAAGTTGGGGGATGGTGTCTTGATTGTCACTGATGT
>JAHELX010000679.1 GCA_024643945.1 Anaerolineales bacterium | reverse complement strand
TCTCGGGAGACAGTTCATCGTACGAGCCGTGGCCTGCGTAGTGGAGAACATGAGCCGGGCAATCCTTTAACGCTCTTCTAACGCGAGCGATTGTCGCTTCTTCGGTAGGAATCAGATCCACTTGCACCTTAACGTATTCCTGGCTCTCGAAAAAGTGGGCCAGTTGCTGTGCCTCTTGATCTACGCCGGGTATCGGCGGCTCTGTGTTGGAAGCCACAATTAATACCCGCAACTCTCCTTTGAGTTGGGCGAAGGCCTGAGGCGACAGCGCCTTTCGCCTAGGAACGACACCGTTGACAAAACGGGCAACAGGGTGTTCCAGGATCAGGTATTCCTCGGGCTGATCCAGGAAGAGGAATTCGAAAGGTATACCGACGAAGTCCCTGGCTCCTTCAAATGATAGACAAAGAGGCTGACTTTGGGCTCTCGCAGCCATAAAGGTAACGAGCACTTCTTGACAGTTTTCAAATATGTCCCGATACAGGTTCTCGCCAATAACTTTGACGTTGAATCGCGGATCGGGAGAAGCTCGCGCTTCTTGAGCTCGACGATTGTAACGTGGCACTGATAGTTGAAGGACTCTGCTTGTTCGGCGAGCACAAACGTGTGAACCATAGGTCCTGACCACAATAGGCTGTCCCAGTTCAAGAGACAGCGATAACCGATCCAGTCCAGATTCGAAAGATGGCGCGCCAAGAATCCTGGCAACAGTCGCCGCCAAATCTATACCATTGGGCTCTGTCAGCCTGGATTTCTCAATGAACTCCTCTACTCCGAGAAACCTGATGGATCTAACCACGTGTTCCACACGCACAGGAAAGGCGGTCAACAGCACAACTTTCATCTGGGGAATGAATGTCTTCAAGGCCAAAGCCAAGCTGAGACCACTTCCATCGTCAACGTCTCCGTGCAAACGAACGTCTATAATAGCCAGATCGAACGACGTTTGCACAGCAGCCGCCAGCGCTTCCGCTTCATCCCCAGCGGTGATTATTTGATACCCCTCGTCAGCAAGCAACCCTCGAAGGGTCTTCCGCCAATCAGGATTGTCGTCAACAATCAGTATCCAGGCCATGTGGCCGTGCCTTTCTCTAGCGGATTCTGTTAGCTCGGGGAATCTGTCATAAGCCGTTGGCAAATGAGTGCCGCCGAGACCAATGCCAGGTCGCGTTGAATGGGCTTCAGGCTCATAATAGTAATCAGTTTGAGGGCGTGGAATAGCAAGCCGATCAGATATTCTCTGGGATCATCGTCACCGGACACCTGGTAAGCCAGCCGACGAATCGCCAGAATCGCCTGGTGCGCCTTTGAGAACTCGTCAGGGGGGCTCAGGTCAAGCAACCTGCCGGACGGCTGCAAGGTGAGACTGTTGGCCAATTCTCTCTCCCATGCATAGAACGATTGGGGATCGCCGGATTCCAAAAGAGAGAGCTTGACAAAGTTCTCAAACGAGGCGAAATCCTGCAGAAGCAATCCCAGGCCGGTTCCAGCGAAGTCTATCAGCCAGGTCTCCTGATGGTGATCGAGGATCACGTTATAACCTGTCAGGTCGCCGTGCACCAGGGTGAGATAGGCGTCCCCGATCAAAGGCCGGTCGAGTACGAACTCAACCGGGTTGATGAGGGGAATATCCTCAAGAAACCGCAGCCCGGCGCCGATGTCAACAAGAGGGGAAAGGCAATGTCGTTTGCCGAAAAGGGCCGAGAGGGAACGTTGAAGCTTGGCGGAATCGAGATGAAGATGCGAGAAATAATGCTCGGTGAAGTTGAACGAGGTCTGTAATACTTTGTTGTACCGGCCCCAGGGAAAACAGGTCTCTAAAAACAGATTCTGCAGAACCGGGATGATATCACCCGGAGCGGCCCCAGTATAGAACGCGGCAAAGCCCGTAGCCTCGCCCAGCCCGGCAAAGGAGTAGACGAGCCCCCCCAGGGAGCGGGTCCTGGCCAGGTCGAGACGCTGAGGCAGGCGATGCCCACCCACCACGCCCTGCACCGCCCGGGCGAAATTGCGTTCCTCCCGCTCGATGAGTGGCCACTCTGCGATCTTAGCTACCACACTTTCCCCCAGCCCTCTGTGGCGATAGCGAGGTTCAACCCGAAACACCACCGACCCGCTGAATCCTTGTTCCAGAGGGTATAGAGAGATCTCTTCGCAGGTGAAGAAGAGTTTACGCAGGAGTTCATCAACCTCTAGCCGCAACTGGCTGGGCGGCAACTCAGGTCGATCTGTGAAGCGCAGTCTGGCCAGTAGCTTTTGGAAGGTATCGTCCGAATGGATAACCAGGTCCCAGTTGATCCTGATCTCACGCTGAAACGCGCGCCGAACAAATTCAATGAGTTCCTGACTGTTAGGCTTTTCGACAAAGCTGTAAGCAAAAGGCAAACCATTGGCTTGAGGACGCAGCGCATCCTGCACCATGCGAACATCGGCGTAGCCGGTGAGGATGATGACGGCCGTAGTCGGATCGTAAGCCTTGATCTGGCGCATAAGCTCCAGGCCTTCCCGGTTGTCTTCGTCAGATTCGTCCAGGCGGACGTCCAGGACGGCCAGGTGAAAGCGTTCAGCTTTCAGCAAGCGCAGCGCCTCCTGGCGATCCCCAGCAGCGCAGACCTCATAGCCTTCATCAAGCAAAATGCCTGATAGCGTCGCGCGCCAATCAGGCAAATCATCTACCACCAATATGCGACCTTGTGACATCCGGCCGTCCCTTTGCGACTTCAGGTATCGGACGAAGCCAACGTTCTGTTCACGATGTCTACCAATTCAATGGCGTCCGTTTTCTGCACGAAATCAACTGCGAGCGACTGCCCCATCTCATCCGGCCGCATAGCCCGAGCGATGGTGTCTGGAGTCTGATAGCCTGTAATTATGACTACAGGCAGATCCGTCAGGACGCTTTTGACCTCGCTGGCCAGACTCAGTCCCGCCGTGTTGTCCTCATCGGTCTCATCGAGGCGAATGTCAATAACCGCCAGGTCAAACCTGTCGGCTCTAACGGCCTGAAGCGCAGATTCACGATCGCCGACGGCTACGACTTCATAACCCTCATCCGCCAACAAACCCAATATCGTCTTTTGCCAATCTTCTACGTCATCCACGACTAGAACACGCTTGCCCATAGGAGCCATCCCCCTTCTGGCCCTACGAAGCATCACTACGCAGGGGCCTTGACAGGCTTTTGGATTGCTTCGCAGATCTTGTCGGAGACAACTTCACGCCGAAAGTCTTTGGCGAAGTAATCCAGGACGCCAAACCGATACATGGTAATTGCCTCGCGAGTGGTTGGCTGCCCGGTGGCGACGACAACCCGCTTCTCCGGGAATTTTTCGTTGATAGCTTCCAAAACATCTAATCGGCGCGAACTGGCGATGATCAGGTCATAACGGTCCTTCTTCAATTTAGCCAGGGCTTCTTCCAAATCAGTCGCGACTTCCACTTCAAACGTCGTTCCCAGGTTGTCCCTGGCAAAATTTATCCATCTTGGTTCATCATCAATAATAAGAATGCGGGCAATCATAAGGTCCCCCTTCCTGGCGTCACTCGCTACATAGTTGACGTTACCAGGCGTGGTTAGCATTGTATATGCCTCTATGTGTTAAAGCCTATAATTAGTAATATAACATTTTGATACTTGACGAGTCTTAGAGCTTTATTTGAATTGTGTTAGAATTATATTAGAATTCGGTTAGAATTCCAAATAG
>JAHELX010000678.1 GCA_024643945.1 Anaerolineales bacterium | reverse complement strand
CATCGCTGGGGCGGGTCAGCGGCGGCGTAAAGCGAGACAAGTCCACCCAGGGATGAAGGATGTGAATCTTGCTGGGATCCAGGCCAGGATACGTGTCAAGCAGGTAGGACTTGTTGTACTGGGAAACGGTGATAATGAAAGCAGCTTCGCGCAGCTTTTCACCCAAATCGGGCGGAGGCAAAAAAATATCGTTAGCGTGCAGGGTGACACTAAAAGGGATCTGCAAAAGGGTGGCAAAGATACGAGCCACGCTGGCCCCTTCGGTACCGAAATGCGCGTGAAGGTGATTCACTCCTCGGCGGCGCAGATAATCAGCCCAATAAGCAAACCGGGCAAATGCCCGCCAACCGCGAAAAAATTGCCCGGCTTCGGTGAGTTGGTGAGCCCGTCGGTACCGTCGAGGGCCACAACAGGCCAACAGGTACAGATTGGCCAACCACACCTCGGTGACAGGTTTTCGCGTCTGCCGCCAGGGGATGATGTATTTCAGCAGCGACTGCGTCACCTGATGCTGTACCGGCGAGGGGGGAGGATCAAGCACCGAAAAAATTTCGAGCGGAACACCCAGGGTCTGCAATGTCGCCAGTTCGTTTAGCACGAAAGTTTGCGAAAGCACTGGAAAGGATTTGAGGATGTAAGCAACTTTAAGTTCAGCCATATTCGCATCCAGATTACAGATAACCCAGGTTACGCAGATGTTCGGTCATCTCGGCCATCTCGTCATCGGTGTAGTCGTACTGTGGATGATAGCCATGCTTGTCTGGCGACTGAATCTCGACCGGATGTTGGCGCACGAAGTCATCGACCAGGAAGCCGGTGACAACTTGACCATCCATATCTTCTGGAATGGGGACACCATATAGGTACAGCAGTGTGACCGGTATGTCTATAATAGACGCCCGATGACTCTCGCCCCCCAAATGTGCGAAATCGGGGCCGGCAAAGACAAACATACCATCACGTTTATGATCGCCAAAGCGATTGAACCGATCGACAAAGAAATAATATTCCGGATCATTGTCAACAATCAAATCGCAATTCGAGTCGTAGTGATCGCTTATCAGATCAGGCGCCAACTCCGTTGCATCGCCGTGGTAAATCTCCTCCCGCCTGTAAATTTTACAAAAGACAGCCTTACCTGAGAACGGATCGCGCACTTGGCTCAGCCCGTCAATCAATGCTTGACGCACCTGCTCGTAGTTGGTGCTTGTTACCGGGCCAGGCCGCCCCTGACGTTGTACATTGACGATGATCGGACCGCCGTTCGATCTGACATAGGCTTTAGTCACCGGGAAATCAATGCGATCGGTTAACCGATAGGCAAACGCTCCTGGCGCTCGTCGGGCCAGGAAGCGCCACGCCGGCTCGGCCAACGTCGGTGGGATGATCCAGAAAAGCGCACCCAGCAACCGGCGTAGCACTCTCTCACCCAGCCCACTCAGACCATAATGCTCACTCAGCAACCGACTGAGAGCAAAGTTAATCTCGTACCTCGGGATGCGTAGCGATTTCTCGCCATGCGACAGGAAGCCATGCTGGACCAGCCATTTCCCCAGCAAGAAGGCCCCCTTCAAACGGCGAGAGCCATGGTCCGACATAATCATAAAGTTGGCATCTGGAAAACGCTTCATAAAGCGACCAATGTTGCGGTCAACGTTCTCCAACACTCGTTCGATATGAACAAAATCAGGGGAAAAGTGATTGAGGCGATCCAGTCCCACGTAATTGAGCGCCAATACCTGCACATCGTAACGATCAATGAGATCGAAGGCAACCCTCGTCTGCCGATCCTCATGGGTACACCAGACAGACGTATAGGCCTCGATGCCTTCCTTGTGCAATATGCTCATCGGCACATCCACGTAATAGGGGCCATATTTCGCCTCAATCTCATCCAGAATTGAAGCCGGATAGGTGAGATTCCGTGACGACTCAGGCACGGCAATGCCGGCGATCATAAACCCATCGAGCGGCCGCGGTGGGTACGTGATCGGGATGTTGATGAGACCCACCCGTATCCCCCGACGATTGAGGTAAGTCCAAAAGGGTACGCCACGCCGCGACGCAGCGCTGGCCGATTGCACCCGCCCTTCTTTATCAACCTGCACCGACCAATCGAAGATGCCATGTTTACCCGGATTGAGTCCCGTGATAAACGAAGAAAAAGCGACAGGCGTCACTGGAGGCATGGTCGACTCCAGGATGCCTCGCGTGCCCCTCTCAATCAGGCGCGAGAGATTTGGCATGCGACCCTGCTCTAACAGCGGGTCTAGATACTCCCAGCAGCCACTATCAATACTCAGGGTAAAGGTTTTCTTGTCGGTCATGTTCCTGCTCGTGCCAGTTCGGGTAATGGCCCTTTTTCTATATCCCACCCGTGCTCTAAGTAAACCAACGCCCCTCCCTGGTCGAAGCGTGACCCAACGCTGAAAACCACGGCGCTATCGACAGCATCATAAGTGAAAGGTGAAAAGTGATCCCGCTTAACGCCGACGTTAATGTTGTACTCCCCATTTAACAAATTCAGACTCTTGTAGTGCACCCGTGCAATACCGCTATCACCTGGCTTGAAGTCGCCCTGGACATTAAAGCGCGCAGTGCTCGTGCCATGCAGAATCTGGTACCCCTGGCGAATACGCGAGTAGAAAACGGGATTGCTGATCGCCGCATTTACCCGGAAGTGAATCTCAAGCGTCATTGGCTCGGCAGTCAGAAACGAGAGGCGCTCCTTCCCTTCGCTATCGAGCAGGGAGATGCCCACGATCTCTACCTCCCGGTTCTCTCCGCTTCCGTTGCTGCCCACAGCACCCCCCAGGCCTCGCAAGGCTTCGGTGGCAAAGGCTGTATGATACAAATCTAACGCCTCTTGCGTGTCTCCCTGGAAGACGACCTCGCCTTTGTGCATCAGGATAGCCCGGTCGCACAGCTTTTGAATCTGCTCCTTGCTATGAGAAACGATAACCATACATCTGCCAGCATCTCTAAATTCTTTGATGCGCTGGATGCACTTGTCTTTGAACATGTGATCACCGACGGCCAGCACTTCGTCAATCAGCAAGATGTCGGGATCCACATGGGCCGCTACCGAAAAACCAAGACGCACGTACATTCCCGACGAGTACCGCTTAACTGGCATATCAATGAAGTCGGCTAATTCAGCGAATTCCACGATACTGTCGAATTTCCCGTCTATCTCGCGCCGGCTCAAGTCCAATATGGAGGCATTCAGATAAATATTCTCTCGGCCGGTCAGATCTGGGTGGAAGCCGGCACCCAGTTCGATTAGCGCCGAAACGCGGCCATTGACAGCAATGTGGCCACCGGTTGGTCGGGTTACGCGCGAGAGCAGCTTAAGGATTGTTGTCTTGCCAGCCCCGTTAGGGCCGATAATTCCCAGAGTCTCCCCGCGATCAGCTTCGAAGCTCACTCCATTCAAAGCCCACAGCACATTCCCTTTGTCCGCGTTGTTACCTCGGAACAGCCTATTCAACGCCGAAGGGACTGCTTCCCGCAGACTCCCACGCCCGCGATCTATTCGATAAGCTTTACATACATCTTGAAATTCAATGGCAGCCATCAGCACCTCAACCAAATTCTACAAGCATGTCTGAAAAGTGGGGTGGAGCAGCCTTTCCTGGCTGCTAATGCGGGCTAGCCCACCCATAGGTCTCCTACGGGGATAGGTCCCCTCTGGTGAAAAGCCCA
>JAHELX010000677.1 GCA_024643945.1 Anaerolineales bacterium | reverse complement strand
CAGCCGCTTTGTTAAGGTGTAAGGGAACAAAAGCCCCTATGACGACGATTGGGTCTACTGGTCAACCCGGCTGGGACATAACCCCAGCAAACCGCGACGGGTCACGCGACTGCTCAAAAGACAGCGTGGCTGTTGCGCACTCTGTGGATTGCGCTTCACGACAGAGGACGTGACAGAAGTGCATCACCACGACAGAAACCACAACAACAACGCCTTCGACAACTTGCGCTTGATGCACGGTCACTGTCACGACATCGTTCACAGCTCAAGGTGCCTATCCGCAGCACAATCTTTTTGTGACAAAGGCCCGTATCCCGAAGAGCGACGTGAGGGGAAAGCTCTCACGCGTCGTTCGGGAGCGGGGGTCGGGGCCCCGGCCCACCGTAACTTGGGCGGCGCATCTCTTACGCATGATACTTCTTCTACGCGGTAGCCCGCAGTGTCATCGCCAGCGCGCGGAACCGCCCGGCGGCACTCTGTAAATCCGCGAGAACGCCTTTCCCTCGTTGCGAATAAGGCGCGTTTGCAGCCTCTAACACCATCTCATCACCCACTTCGATCAGATGCACCGAACGATAAAACATATGGCGGAGGCCTCGCACTGTTTTCCGATCCTCGACATTCCCTCTCTCATATACCTGCCACAGCACGTTCTCGAACGAACCGCCGAGATTGTACAACTGTGAGTAGTGACCGTAAGGTATTCGTGCTGCCTTAAAGTCCTGAACAGTTGCGTCGATAATCGTTGCCAGATTGTCTAAGTAGTCGGCGACTTGCTTCCATCTTGCCGTTTTTTGAGCGACGCTCTCGTTGCGTTTACTCAGGAGCGTATCGGCAATCCACTTCAGCGCGTCTAGTGCGACGGACATTCTGTAAGACTCCTATCATGACCGATGCCTTGCATGCGCTTGGCGTGTCGAGCGGCTCGTCACGGAACGTGACAAGCCGCTGCACTACGGCCACACTCCATGTCCCGTCGCCCGCGAGGCCATGGACCAACAGCGGAAGATCGCCGGCAATGCTATCCTGTCCAAGAACACCGCGACCGACACCCCCACAGCGAACATCAAGAAGTCCAGAGGATCGAATGTGCGCCCCAGAATCGGCACACCAAACCCCTGCAGTACCTCGCTTGATGACGCCACGGCAAAGACGAGAAGTGCCCTAGCCTGCCAGGCCCGAAGCCGGACCAGCTGCGCTTCAATTAGGCAGAGAAGGAAGTACATGCCAAGCGGAACCAATATGTCGGACGCGTAACTGTAGTACAGGGTGAACAGTGATCCACGGAGGTGGGTTCCAAGTCTGAAGACGTGAATCAGGGCAACCACCAGGACGATTCCACCGGCAATCGCACGTCGACCCACGCTGGACGTCGCATCGCCTCCTGGTGCCGGCCCCCCGTCCTCCATCAGTCCTCCCGTCGTTCGCGAATTGCCGAGCTGACGTACATTCTCAGCTTCCCACGCCTCAGGCTGTCCGCCCAACGATGAGTTCAGCTGCGCGACCATCCCCATTTCACGATCAGTCTCGCTGACCCAGCACCTATCGATTTCAGTTTCCGTGGCCATCTCCGGGAGCGTCAGCTGAAACGATATGTTAGCGGGTCAGGGAATAAGAAGCTCTTCACATGCCCGCGGCTGCCTTGAGGAGAAACACGGTTTGGAAGAGAAAGTTGCCCAGCCAATGATAAACCATGGCAAGCGGTAGACTCCGTAGAGGACCCGCAGCGAATGCAAACCCGAGCCCGCCCATCAGAATCCCCGGGTACAGCCAGCGTTGATAGACGTGCTTCAGTGTGAACAACACGCCGTTGGCTACCCAGTCGAACTTGCCAAAAACTCCACGCATTCGCGGCAACAAGTAACCACGGTAGTATAGTTCTTCGCCAAATACGTTGAATATCAGTCCGATCGCCAGATAAAGAACGACAAAGCCATAGTTGCCCACCAAATGGATGTCGGGGAAGACATCTGCGGCACTCGTTACGGTGACTGCGGGATTCGACGCATTTGGCCACCATTGGGGAGGTACGAAGCCTGGGACCGACGCCAACGCACGATTGACCGGTCCCATTCCCATGCTGAGAGCGCCGGCAACGAGAAACACAACAACCGCTATAACCCATGATTTCCAGCCTTTTGGCCACTGAAGCCGGATCCGGGAACGTAACCAGTTGTAAGTAAGGCGATGGCCTTCCCGGCGCAGAAGAACTACTCCCGCTGCCAGCTCAGCTCCGGTGCCGAGGACTATTACGGACAAGAGAAACCACGTGGGGGTTTGGCCAGCTTCGGGGATGAACAGCCCACCGATTCCGTAAATCAGAAAAGTAAACCAAACTGCAGGCCATGCAAACATGATAAGAATGACTCCCAATCTGAACTGGGGAACTGAAATCTGGTCGCGATCTTGTGGATTCGGGTAGGCGGAGTCATCCATTTGTTCCTCCTTTTTGTCACACGATTATAGGACGGTTGGGTGAATTTCGGGAGCAGTCGATTGATTCTCAAACCCAAGACCAGCTAACGTATTAAGGATTAATGTGGCGCGGAGTAGGCGTAGCGACTTGACGTGAAGGCAGATCACCTATGCAAGTGGATATCCGATCAGAAGATGAGGAGCCGCCACACAATCCTGGGTTGAACTGAGCCGTTGCTTAGAGACAAGCGTTGTATTTGGAATTTAGGTGACCCTCCCCTCTGGAGAAGCGCGGAAGCCCAGCCGGTAGCCGTTCGTCTCAAGCGAGAAATGTGAGACAATTTTAGCAGAAGCGGCCGATATTTGCCAGTCTCCGGCGCATTCCAGCTCAGCCGGAGGGCGCTCTGGGGGGCATGGAGGGTGATCCAGTGCACCAAAGCAGCCTTCTTCTGAAATCAGGCAAGACGAAGCCAGCGACGCTGTGAGTCTTCACACCGCCACAATTCAGGTTGCCGCCCCCGACATCATGGAAAACAGGCGCCGGAGGGGTATCCGTGCCGCAGTGGGGCAAGGCGCAGCCACAGCCGCGAGCGCAGCGAGCGGTGTCGGCTTCATTGAGCAGGTCGGCGGCGCGAGCATCGCCAGCACCCGCCATAGAACTGCTCAATGTATCTCGCGCCCCATTCAGCGGGTGCGAGCGGCGCGAGCGCCCGCCGAACGCCGCCGTTGTGCCGCCCAAAGCCAACCTCAATCAAAGGCAAGCCTAGCGGTTAAAAACCCAGCCCAATGGGTCGGCACGAACGGCATTGTTAGCTGGCTTTTCCAATCAATTTAGCTAATCTCAAACCAAACTTATTTGAACCAAGTTGCTAACTAACACCCCATCGCATTGTTAAGAATTTTGCAGATTCAAGAGTTGTGCGGCTACTCCACGCCCTGGGAGTTCTACCAGTACCCTGGTTCTGGTGTAAGAGCGAATTGTGCATCTCCTCGTAGCACACGCTCAAACAACTCCTGTGAGCATAGAGGGGCAATCATTCCACCATCACTCTCCTTAAGCTCTCCTCGAATGTTGGCATAGATGAAGGGTTTGGGGAGCATCTTGAATCCTAGCCTCTCGTAGAGAGGGTGAGTCTCACGCCCTGTGTCAACCGACAGAAACGCAATATCGCATCCTTGACCCTGTAGGTAGTCCATTGCTGCCTTGCAGACAAGTGTGCCAATCCCTTGACCGCGCAAGTCTTCCCTGGTACATGGGCCAAATCCGCCCAGTATGATTGTTTGCCCGCCATATTC
>JAHELX010000676.1 GCA_024643945.1 Anaerolineales bacterium | reverse complement strand
GGAATGAGGTGGTACCTACCCCTCCTCGGATGTAGACGTGGACGGTGTACATGCCAGCCGGCAGGTGGGCGATTTCGAGGGTGAAGTCCCAGGGTGTTATCATTTGCATACAGGCGACACCCGGAGGAGGAAAATAGACGGCATCAATCTCGATCGTGCTACCCACTACCTGGTGAGATTGGTATCGAGGTGTGCAGGAGTCCCGCCACTCGCCAGAAGCGGTAATTTGAATCACGTCATTGGCGGTCGGCGCAGGGGGAAAGATGCTGATCTGGACGTCGCCAATTGCTGGATAGGTTTGCCGATCGGGACCGGGTGTCAAATCGGAATTAGCGTCTGGACGGCTGGCTGTGGCATGGCCGGCTGCAAGCGCCAGGACCCAACCGGCAATCACGACGACGATCTTGTGTTTACCTTTCATGAGTTGCCCTCCCCTAAAGTTGGCAGGAGTTTGCCTGTCTTCAAGCGGCCGGGCCCGGATGTCCAATTCACTCCGAGTCCGTCATTGACTCCTCTCTCTACAAAGGAGCGATGGACGTGGCACGGCGCGGCTTGTACAAGGCACTTGTTCATAAACGACTTCGTATCTTTGTGGCGGTTTTACGCCTGATTTCCATTCCAAAGGGCGAAGTTATTTATGAACAAGTACAGGCAAAACGCCGCCCGTCTGGCAGGGGTGGCGCATTTGTGGCAGAGAACAAAGTTGTGATTGGTGATAAAGATGTAGGGGGTGGGAGTGGGTTCGGTTGAGGAAGCCCTTGGCCGGAGCGAGCTTTACTGGGTTTACTATAACATATTTGGGGTGGGTTTTCAAGAGGGGGGTGGCAAAAACGTGGAGCGTGAAGCGTGGAGCGTGGAGCGTGAAGCGTGGAGCGTGGAGTGTGAAGCGTGAAACGTGAAACGTGAAACGTAAAACGTGAAACGTAAAGCGTGAAACGGTTGCCAGCAGAAGAATCTTGACCGCCAGATGGCAACCGTTTTACATAGTTACCTGGCAAGATTTACGTTATGCGCGAGAATTATACCTGCCCAAGTGCAGGTATCATATGACTCACGGACAGAAGGAAACACGGACTTGAATTCCTTTATATTATTTTGTCCGTGTTCTTTTCCGTCCGTGAGTCGAAAATCCGGTTGCGGCTGAGCCGCACTATATTTTACGCTTCACGCTTCACGCTTCACGCTTTACGCTTCACGCTCCACGCTTCACGCTTCACGCTTTCCGGCCTGGCGGCTGCTCCAAGGCCAGGCTCTCAGGTTCGGCAATAGACTCTGCCTGCGAGCGTTCGACTACGGACAGGAGTCCGCCAAAGAGGCGATACTCATCCATGCGGCAGGAGTTGATCAACTTACCATCGTAGACCGTCATGTCGGGGCAACTGTCGCACATGTCGGCGCGACCATCAGGCAAGAGATCCGGGGCCTGGATAATGCCAATGCTCTGAACGTAAAGGCCCTCAAAAAGCTGGCGGGGATGGCGGATGACGTGCTTCAGCCAGTTACGCCCGGCCTGGCGCAAGGTTTCATCCCAGGGGGCAAGCAGAAACAGCTTGGGGCCGACCCTGGCACAGGTCAGGTAGGCCAGGTAGGTGCCGGTAAAGAGGTGATGACCCGCCTGGGCCAATTCCATCGTTTTCTTTCCTACCGAGCCGTACATCCTTTTCCTGGAGCCGACCCGTGCCCCGGCCAGCCACTTGTAAGAGGTGTGTAGAATGGTGCCACCCAGGTAAGCAGAGGCTTCGTATTCAGGGAAGTGGTCCTGGATGAGCTGGTACACCTCGGGCGAGGTGACAAACTTCTCATCAAAACGATCTTTAGTATAACTCAATTGGCTCAAGTCCACCTCCTGGCCGGCGTGGTCGTGGGCGGTGCTGGTCTCGGTGATGCCGGTGCGATAGGTGATAAAGACCAGGCCGTGCACGCGGTCAAGGTTGGCCTGTCCCCAGCGCACGACGTCGGGGATCTCGTGAAAGGTGGAAGGATAGACGGTGGAGTTGAAGATGACATACATGCCACCTTCCGCGGCCACTATGTCCGCGTAGTGCTGACGCAGTTGGTTCAACTCGTCCTCGGTTTTGTCCTTCCAGTGAGGCCGACGTTGGCGACTATCGATATGGATGGTAAAGCCGGCCACTCCGGCTTTTTTCAACTCGCGCAAGCGCTCCGGCGTCAGAGCCATGGCGTTGGTGAGAATGATGGGCTTGATGCCGTTCTGGGCGATGAAGGCCACAATGTCCACAATTTGGGGGTGGATCAGGGGCTCGCCACCGGCGATGGAGACGTTGTCGGGGTTACGCCACTTTTTGAAGAAGAGAATCTCTTCCTTGACTTCTTGCAGCGACTTGTGGCCGGTGAGGCGTTGGCGATAGCATCCCTCGCAGTACATATTGCAGACGTCGGTGATTTCCAGCCAGGCGATGGGATTGTCGTTCATAGACCACGGCAATCGGTATAAGTTGCGTTTGTCGAGCATGGTTGTGACCTCCTTTAGTGGGAATGCCTCCGACTTCTGACCAGACAATCCGGACTTGTCGGCCAAGGCTTCAGGGATTTCTCGCCTTCGGCTCGAAATGACATGGGAGGTAGGGTAACGAGTTATTGGACAAAGACTTTGGTGTAGGTCCAGTCCGGTTACTTGAGATTGTACCACAGGTTGCGCATACTGCACAGGAAAGGTGGGAGCGTTTCAGCAATCGCCTGAGGATAATGAAGATTAAGAAAATAACCAGCAATCGCCTGAGGATAAATCCTCAGGCTGAAAGCTAAAGCCAGCTGAAGCAGGCTAAGCCTAGGCAAACCTGAGCAAAACAGTGCGCTTTATGCTAGTGCGGCCAATCGACGCGAGCAGCGAGGGGCCAAAGGCTCCAGTTCCACTTCAGACGAATGTTTTCGACATACAAAAAGCCCAGCCTCAGCCGGGCTTTGCGGTTTTGCGCTGGTTGGTTACGTTTCAGATCTTTTTGTGCAAGGGCACCAGGTTGGCGAGCCTCCATCTGGATGGCGCTCGCTCCGCTCGCGGCTCTGCCTGGCGCCGCTGCGGGAGCAGCCCCAGGAAGGCTGCAGCGGCAACTGCCAGAAGGGCAGCTACCAGGAAGACATTGGCCGCACCTATAGTGTCCATCAGGTAGCCGGCGCTGGCGAAGCTCAGGATACCGGCCACCCAGTCCATGGCATTGAGCCAGGGCAGGCCGCGACCGAGCGCCTCGGGAGCAAGCGTATCGGTGGCGAGAGCCAAAGCCACGGCGCGGCTGACGTTGCGCCCCACCAGCAACAGGGTTGCCGCCAGCCAGAAGTGCCACAGGTGAGCGGCCACAGTCAAGGTCAAGACGCCGCCAGCGGCCAGCAGGTAGCCCAGCATCAGGAAGCGCTTGCGCCCCAGGCGATCTGACAGGGCGCCGATCAGAAACACGCCGGGTATGGTGGCCAGCCCGCTCACGGTGGCCGTGCTGGCGACGGCCTGGGGAGAGAAGTCGAAGGTGTGCATCGACAGCGAGGTGCCGAAGCGGCCGATGCTGACCGCCATTGCCGACAACAGGGATACAAGCAGCAGGAAGTAGATGGTGCGCCCTAACCCCAAACCTGTCCCGCCCGTCCTGGCTGCGGAAGGTGCCGGCCGCGAGGCCGGAATATCCTTCAACCCCAGAAGGCCGACCAGAGGGATGGCGATCCAGGCAGCGCCCACCACGGCGAACATAAGCGGGTAGCCTTGCCA
>JAHELX010000089.1:8660-14053 GCA_024643945.1 Anaerolineales bacterium | reverse complement strand
GCCGGCGCCGATCCTGGTAGGAGCCGTAGTGGGCACGCAATTGTTGGCGACATTGATCGTCGTCTACGGCCTGTTCATGACCCCCATCGGTTGGGGCTGGGCGCTGATGGTTTGGGGCTATGCCCTGGCCTGGTTCCTGGTGAACGACCGGGTGAAACTGGCGGCGTACCGGGTCTTTTCCCACCACCAGGGTCTGTTGGCAAGGACGGCGCGGTGACGCGCCCGATTCATTGAATTGAGGCAACTACTCATGCCAGATAACCCTTGCGAAGATTGGTGAGAGTTTTCAGAGAGAAGATGCCTTAGCCTACCGAAAACTGCCCTGTTAGCCAAGTCATTCGCAATCTTCGCAAGGGTAGCTGAGTAGTTACGAATTGAGTAAGGGAGAACATCATGAATACAATGATCCCTCAAACACGCAACCAATCTGACACTAAAACCAAAATATCCGAATCAGCAAACGGGAAAGCGGAGGCTGTGCCCCTTTCGGAGTGGTGGCAGAAACTGGATACCTCGATGGATGGCCTCAGCCAGGCCGAAGCAGAACGCCGCCTGGCCCAGTACGGACGCAATGAAATCGTCGAGGAGAAGGTCAACCCCATCCTCAAATTCCTCTCCTATTTCTGGGGACCCATCCCCTGGATGATCGAGGTGGCCGCGGTCCTATCCGCGTTGCTGCGCCACTGGGCGGACCTGATCATCATCCTGGTGTTGCTCATTTTCAACGCCGTGGTGGGCTTCTGGCAGGAATATCAGGCGGCCAACGCCGTGGAGGCTCTAAAGAAGCAGCTCGCCCTCAGAGCCCGCGCCAAACGCGATGGGAAGTGGGGTGAGGTGGATGCCACCACCCTGGTCCCCGGAGACATCATCCGGCTGCGATTGGGCGACATCATCCCGGCCGACGTGAAGCTGGCCGAGGGCGACTACCTCAGCGTGGATCAGTCGGCTCTGACCGGCGAGTCGCTGCCGGTAGACAAGAAGCCGGGGGATGAAGCCTACTCCGGCTCGGTCGCCAAGCAGGGGGAGATGGCCGGCCTGGTGGTCGCCACCGGGGAGAACACCTTCTTCGGCCGAACGGCCCGGCTGGTCTCCAGCGCCAAGTCGGTCTCCCACTTCCAGCAAGCAGTGCTCACCATCGGCGATTACCTGATCTACATCAGCCTGGGCCTGGCGGCTATCCTCATCATGGCTATGCTCTTCCGGGGCGCTTCCGCCCTGACCCTGATCCAGTTCGCCCTGATCCTGATCGTGGCCGCCATCCCGGTCGCCATGCCAGCCGTCCTCTCGGTGACAATGGCCATCGGCGCCGTCGACCTGGCCAGGCTGAAGGCGATCGTCACCCGGCTGGAGTCCATCGAGGAAATGGCCGGTATGGACATCCTGTGCTCGGACAAGACCGGCACCCTGACCCAGAACCAGCTCACCCTGGGGGAGCCAGCCCTCTTCGGGGCAAAGGACGCTCAGGAGCTGATCCTGGCCGGGGCGCTGGCCTCCAAGCTCGAGGATCGGGACGCCATCGACATGGCGGTCTTCGCCGGGATCGAGGACTCCCAGGCGTTTGAGCGCTACACTCCGACAGATTTCGTCCCCTTCGACCCGGTGCACAAGCGCACCGAGGCCGAGGTCAAAGGACCGGATGGCCATTCCTTCCAGGTCACCAAGGGAGCCCCCCAGGTCATCCTGGAGATGTGCCACCCGCAGGCGGACTTCGTAGACCGGGTAAACGCCAAGGTGGACGAGTTCGCCCGGCAAGGATACCGCACCCTGGGCGTGGCTCGCAGCGACGGCAAGGAGACCTGGCAATTCCTGGGTATCTTGCCCCTGTTCGACCCGCCGCGCGAAGACTCGGCCGAGACGATCCAACACGCCGAGGAACACGGCGTCCAGGTCAAGATGGTGACCGGGGACAACCTGGCCATCGCCAAGCAAATCGCTTCTCAGTTGGGGCTGGGGACTAACATCCACCTGGCCGATGAGCTCTTCAAGGAAACATCTGAAGAGGGGCATATCTCTGCAAAAGTAGCCAAGCAGATTGAGGCGGCGGATGGATTTGCCCAGGTCTTTCCCGAACACAAGTTCGAGATTGTGCAGGCGCTCCAGGATCGGGGGCACATCGTCGGTATGACCGGCGATGGTGTCAACGACGCGCCCGCCCTCAAGCAGGCCAACACCGGCGTGGCAGTCAGCGGCGCCACCGACGCCGCCCGGGCCGCAGCCGACCTGGTCTTGACGGCCCCCGGCCTCTCGGTCATCGTCCAGGCGGTGGAGGAGGCACGCAAGATCTTCGAGCGCATGAACAGCTACGCCATTTATCGCATCATCGAGACCATCCGCATCATGTTCTTCGTGGTGCTGGCTATGATCGTCTTCAACTTCTACCCCATCACCGCCATTATGATCATCCTGCTGGCCCTGCTCAACGACCTGCCCATTATGACCATCGCCTACGACAACACCTGGCTGGACCCCAAACCGGTGCGCTGGGAGATGCGCCGGGTACTCACGGTCGCGACGGTCCTGGGCCTGATCGGGGTGGTCGAAACCTTCGGGATGTTGCTCATCGCCGAGATGGTGCTCAAACTCGACATACCTCAGATTCAGTCCTTGATTTATCTCAAGCTGGCGGTGGCCGGCCACCTGACGCTGTTCGTGGCCCGCACCAAACGCCCCTTCCTGAGCAAGCCCTATCCCGCTCCTGTGCTTTTAATCGCCATAGTCTGCACTCAGACACTGGCGGCATTGATTGTGGGCTTGGGGCTGCTTGTGACCCGCATTCCCTGGATTTACGTCGGGATGGTCTGGGGGTACTGCCTGGTCTGGGTATTCATCGAGGACTGGGCCAAGCTGCAAGTTTACCATCACTTGAGATTGAGCGGGAAACATCATAAGTCCTTCCTGGAGCGCATCCAGGAGCCGCTTCATCCCCACGGGGGTTAAGAAGTGCTGGTAAATTGGTAAATTGGTAGATTGGTAGATTGGTAGATTGGTAGATTGGTAGATTGGTAGACTGGTACAAAGGAGAATATGATGACTCAAGTATCACAGGAACGTCTGAAACAGCTTGACGCCTATTGGCGTGCAGCTAACTATCTGGGTGCAGCCCAACTCTATCTGAAGGAAAATCCCCTCTTGCAAGAGCCGCTCGCGCCCGAGCACATCAAGCCCCGCCTGCTCGGCCATTGGGGGACTCAGCCCGGGCTGAACCTGGTCTACGCCCACTTGAACCGTTTGATACAAGATACAGATGCCTCTATCTTGCTCATCGTCGGGCCGGGGCACGGCGCGCCGGCTATTCTTGCCAACCTGTATCTGGAAGGAACCCTGGGCGAATACTATCCTGATCTCACCTTCGACGTAGCCGGCCTGAGGCGTCTCGAACGCCAGTTTTCCTGGCCCTACGGGATGCCCAGCCACCTGTTTCCTGGAACCCCGGGCATGATCCACGAAGGTGGCGAGTTGGGTTACAGCCTTTCTCACGCCTACGGGGCAGCGCTCGACAATCTGGATCTGATTGTGGCCTGTGTCGTAGGTGACGGGGAGGCCGAAACTGGCCCGCTGGCGGCAGCCTGGCATTCCAACAAGTACCTGGACCCCTGTACCTCCGGTGCGGTGCTCCCCATCCTGCACTTGAATGGCTACAAGCTCTCCGGTCCTACCCTGTTGGGACGCATGACAGATACGGAATTGGAACGCTTGTTTACCGGCTATGGCTACCAGGTACGCATGGTGGCGGGCGATGAGCCCGAATCGGTGCATCCGGATATGTGGGAGGCTATGGATTGGGCCTACGCTCAAATCCACGCCATCCAGGAAAGGGCACGCGTCGGGGAGATGCTGGTGCGTCCGGCCTGGCCAATGATCATCCTGCGCACGCCCAAGGGCTGGACCTGTCCTAAAAGCCTGGATGGCGTCCCTATCGAGGGCACCTTCCATGCCCACCAGGTTCCCATCATGGATCCGGCGACGAATCCTGACCATCTCAAGGTCCTGGAGACGTGGTTGCGCAGTTATCGACCCCAGGAACTGTTTCAGCCCAGCGGCCGGCCCATGCCTGAGGTAACCGCCATCTGCCCCGATGGTAATTTGCGAATCGGCATGAGCCCTTACGCCAACGGAGGTCAACTCCTGGTCCCGCTACAACTGCCGGATTATACGGAGTACGCGGTGGCAGTACCGGCTCCCAGTCAGGTAAAGGCCGAGGGGACCCGGAACCTGAGCAAATACCTGCGGGATGTGTTCCGCGCCAATGAGGACACCCGGAATTTCCGCTTCTTCTGCCCGGATGAGACTACCTCCAACCGCATGGAGCACATGTTCGAGGCGACCGAACGGGCGTTCATGTGGACATTGGTGAAAACGGACGAGTATCTTTCGCGAGGTGGGCGGATCATGGAAATCCTGAGCGAGCACACCTGCCAGGGCTGGCTGGAAGGCTATTTGCTGACCGGTCGCCACGGGCTGTTTGCCTGCTACGAGGCGTTCATCCCTATTGTTGACTCAATGCTGAACCAATACGCCAAGTGGCTCAAGGTCTCGCAGGAGATACCCTGGCGCAAACCGCTGGCTTCGCTCAACTACTTGCTCACTTCGCACGTCTGGCGACAGGATCACAATGGTTACACCCACCAGGTACCCAGCTTCATCAATAACGTGGCGAACAAGAAGGCATCTGTGGCACGCATCTACCTTCCCCCTGACGCCAACTGCCTGCTCTCGGTCGTGGATCACTGCCTGAACAGCCGGGGTTATGTCAACCTCATCGTCGCTTCCAAGCAGATGATCCCGCAGTGGCTGGACATGGACGCCGCGCGAGAACACTGCGCACGCGGTGCCTCGGTGTGGGACTGGGCCAGCAATGATGGAGGCGATCCCGACGTGGTTCTGGCCGCGGCCGGCGACGTGCCGACCGAGGAGATCGTGGCCGCGGCGTGGCTGCTGCGGCGCGAGTTGCCTGAACTGCGGGTGCGGGTGGTGAATGTGGTCGACCTTTTCACTCTCGTCTCTCACCACGACCACCCCCACGGCCTGGACGATGCAGCATTCGTCGAGCTGTTCACTGAAGACAAGCCAGTCATCTTCGCTTTCCACGGTTACCCGCGTCTGATCCACGAGTTGGTGTATCACCGTCCCAATCCCGGCCGGTTTCACGTGCACGGCTACATCGAAGAGGGGCGCACCACCACTCCCTTTGACATGCTGGTGCTCAACCAGATGAGCCGTTACCACCTGGCCATTGCCGCTTTGCACCGGGCAACCCGCTTGCGCTCCCGGGCCGGGGGCGTTATTGACAAATTCGAGGAACGCCTCACCGCGCACCGGGCCTATATCCAGGAGCACGACGAAGAGTTACCCGAGATTCTGAACTGGCGCTGGAACGGGGAAGTGGAAGCGAA
>JAHELX010000089.1:0-8560 GCA_024643945.1 Anaerolineales bacterium | reverse complement strand
TAGGCTGAGTAGTTACTAGGGTTGTAAGGAATGAGGGTGTCGCGATGGCCGAACGCGTGTTTTCCGAGTACCTGAGAGATGTCTCCGATAGCAGCCAGGTACGGGCAGGGACTCCCCTCCCCCTGGGCGTCCAGCAGCGAGGGGATGGGGTTAACTTTGCCCTGTTCAGCCGCCACGCTACCCACATCCGGCTCGAGTTCTTCGATCACCCCGAGGACAAAACACCCACCAGGGTGATTGAAGTGGACCCGGCGCACCACCGAACTGGAGACATCTGGCACGTCTGGGTCCAGGGAATTCACCCTGGCCAACTGTATGGCTACCGGGTCGAGGGGCCATATCGTCCCCAAGAAGGGGATCGCTTTAATGAGAACAAACTTCTGCTGGACCCGCTGGCCACGGCTGTCACCCATGCCGCCAACTGGGATTTCGGCCCGGCCCGGGGATATGATCCATCCTCGCCCCAGCAGGACCTGGCCTATTCTAGCCTGGACGATACGGGGGCCATGCCCAAGTGCGTCTTCACCCACGACCATTTTCACTGGAGAGAGGATCAGCCTCTCAAGCACCCATGGTCGGAAACTGTGATCTACGAGACCCATGTGCGGGGCTGCACCATTCACCCCAGCTCAGGCGTCAAGCATCCCGGAACCTACCATGGTTTGGTGGAGAAGATCCCATACTTTAAAGAATTAGGCGTAACAGCGGTAGAGTTGATGCCCGTGCTGGAATTCAACGAGAACGAAATGCTGCCGGCCAACCCGCTGACCGGAGAACGGCTCAACAACTACTGGGGCTACAACCCTGTGGCCTTTCTGGCTCCCAAGGGCTCCTACTGCAGCTCTGGGAGTTATGGGCATCAGAAGCTGGAATTCAAAGAGATGGTCAAGGCCTTCCACCAGGCAGGCATTGAAATAATCCTGGACGTCGTCTTGAACCACACGGCCGAGGGGAATGAACTCGGTCCCACCCTCTGTTTTCGCGGGCTTGACAACACGATCTTCTATATGTTGGAAGAAGACGACAGACGCTTTTACAAGAATTACTCCGGCACCGGCAATACCTTCAACGCTAACCATCCCGTGGTGCGGGATTTCATCCTGGATGTACTCCGTTACTGGGCGATGGAGATGCACGTGGATGGTTTCCGTTTCGACCTGGCCTCGGTGTTGGGGCGGGATGTCCACGGGAACCTGCTGTCCAACCCACCACTCCTGGAACGTATTGCCGAGGACCCGATCTTGCGTGACGTGAAGATCATCGCCGAGGCCTGGGATGCAGGCGGCGCGTACCAGGTAGGCAGTTTTTCAGAACGGCGTTGGTCGGAGTGGAACGGCCGCTATCGCGACGAGGTGCGCCGCTTCTGGCGCGGTGACGAGGGCATGCCAGGCCTTTTCGCCAGCCGCATTTGCGGCAGCGCCGATATCTACCAGCACTCGGGCAAGGGGCCTGAGAGCAGCATCAACTTCATCACCTGTCACGACGGATTCACCCTGAACGACCTGGTGAGCTACAGCCACAAGCACAACGAAGCCAACGGTGAAAACAATCGGGATGGGATGGACGAGAATTATAGCGAGAACTACGGGAGCGAAGGCGAGACGGATGATCCCGAAATTGAGGCCCTGCGCCAGCGCCAGATCAAGAACTTCCTGCTGACGTTGTTCGTCTCGCGGGGTGTGCCCATGCTCTTGGGAGGCGATGAATTTCGCCGGACTCAAGGGGGCAACAATAACGCCTACTGTCAGGATAACGAGATCAGTTGGTATGACTGGAGCTTGTTGGAAAAGCATCGGGAGATCCATCGTTTCACGCGGGGGATGATAGCCTTTCGTCACGCCCACCCGGTCCTGCGTAAAGAAGCTTTCTACACCGATGCCGACATCCAATGGTTTGGCCCCGAGGGGACGCCGCCAGACTGGCTGGACGCGAAGGAAAAGCGCCTGGCCTGCCTGATCCTGGGGCAGTCGGAACCGGATATGTACCTGATGTTCAACGCCTCAACTGAAGCCGTGGCGTTTGTCTTGCCACCCGCACCGAGGGGTGGGAAGTGGCACCTGGCCGCGGACACCTTTCGCTCCGCGCCCCAGGACCTGCTCGAAATCGGGAAAGAGATCGTCCTGGACGATCAGGCGGTTTACCAGGTGGGGTCTCGCGCGAGCGTGATCCTGCTGGCCCGCCAGTAGATATTGGCACCAAGTGGAGGATAACTATGAGCACGACAGATCGATTCCCTAATCTCCCGGAGCGGATTCGCGGGCTGGGAGGGCTGGCCTATAACCTGTGGTGGAGCTGGCATGCGCCAGCGCGGGACCTGTTTCGCGCGCTGGACTTGCAAGCCTGGCGCGAAAGCGGACACAATCCGATACGAATGCTGGCCTCATTACCACAACAGGTACTGGAGGAAGCAACACAGGATAAGGAGTTTCTGGCACGCTACGATGCGGTGATGGGCCAGTTCGAGGCAGAAACCACCTCGCACGCGGGTTGGTTTGCGGCTGAATACGGCCGTCTCCCCTCCCCACTGGCCTACTTCTCGGCCGAGTATGGTTTACACGTCTCACTCCCAGTCTACGCCGGCGGGTTAGGCATCCTGGCTGGGGATTACATCAAAGAATGCAGTGATCTGGCGATTCCAGTGGTAGGGATAGGCCTGATCTACTCGCAGGGCTACGTCCGGCAGCGCATCCGGGAGGATGGCTGGCAGGGAGATGTGGAAGAGACCCTGGATCGAACTTATGATCCGATCACGCGGGTCTTCGACGCGGAAGGCAGGCCGCTCACAGTCCAGGTACCCATCTTTGACCCCCCCGTCCACGTGGCCGTCTGGAAAGTGGACGCCGGGCGCGTACCACTGTATCTGATGGACACGGACATCGAGGCCAACCAGCCCTGGGATCGAGCCATCGCCCACCACCTGTACGCAACCAACCCCGAGCAGCGCCTGCGACAGGAGATCGTATTGGGAATGGGCGGAATGCGTGTGCTCGAAGCCCTGGGGACCCGGCCGGCTGCGCTGCACATCAACGAGGGGCATCCGGCCCTGGCCACGCTGGAACGCATTCGGATGCTGGTCGAGGAGGGCACAGGCTTTGAAGAAGCCGCCCAGCAGGTACAGGCGAGTACGATTTTCACCACCCACACGCCCGTCCCGGCGGGCACCGATGTTTTCCCCTTTCCGTTGATGGAAAAGTATTTCGACCATTACTACGGCCAATTGGGGACCGATCGCGACACTTTCCTCCAGTTGGGGATCAACCCCCAAGACCCCAGTGCGGGATTTAACATGACAGTGTTCGCGCTGCGAACGGCCAAATTCCGGAATGCGGTCAGCCAGCGACACGGGGAGGTGGCTCGCACCATGTGGGCAAGCCTGTGGCCGGATAAGACAGAGGAAGAAGTGCCCATCGCAGCCATCACCAACGGCGTCCACCTGATGAGTTGGATGGATCCCATCCGACTGCAACCCTTGCTCAACAGATACCTGGGCCCGGCCTGGATCGTCGATCAAGACCAACCGGGAATTTGGGAGATGATAGACGAGATTAGCGACGAGGACTTGTGGCAGCTACACCAGGAGCTTAAGGTAGCGCTCGTCGACCAAATCAACGAACGGGCTCGAGAACGCTGGCAGAGGGACAAGGTGGCGGCTGAGAATGTGATCGCCTTCGGCGCGCTGCTGGATGATGAGGTCTTGACCCTGGGTTTTGCGCGGCGGTTCACCGGCTACAAGCGGCCTGATCTCATCCTATACGACCTGGAACGGGTCAAGCGCCTGCTCACCGACCCCTGGCACCCGCTGCAGATCATCTTTGCCGGAAAAGCTCATCCTGCCGACCTCGAAGGCAAGCGGCTGATACAGAAAATCTTTCACCTGGGCCAGAATCCTGAGTTCGCGGGGCGGATTGCATTCGTGGAAGACTACGACCAGCAACTGGCCGAGACCATGGTACACGGAGTGGATGTCTGGCTCAATAATCCCATCCCTCCCCTGGAGGCGAGCGGGACCAGTGGCATGAAAGCCAGCATCAACGGTGTTCCCAATCTGGCAATCCTGGATGGTTGGTGGATCGAGGGACACAATGACGCCAACGGCTGGGCCTTTGGCGGGGAAGAGATCGAGGGGGATCGCACCCAGGCCGATGCCGGGGCGCTATATCGTCTGCTCGAGGAAAAGATCATTCCGCTCTACTACCAGCGATCCGACCATGGGGTGCCTCACGGATTCGTCCAGGTGATGAAAGCGGCTATCAGCAGTGTGGCACCCGCCTTCAGCACGCGGCGAATGATGAAAGAATACGCCAATCGCTTCTATGCCCAGGCCCTCGGCCTGACAGAGAACGAGGGCTGACCATTAGAAAGTATTGAGGTGACTACTCAGTTACCCTTGCGAAGGTTGAGAATAACTTTGCCAACAGAGCAATTCTCGGTAGGCCAAGGCATTTTCGCTCTGAAAATTCTCACCAAACCTTCGCAAGGGTTATCTGGCCTGAATAGTTACGTATTAAGGAGAAAATCATGCCTGAATCGACGAATGGTGCCAAGGGACGCTTCGTCTATGTCGTCGCTGCCGTCTCCGCAATGGCTGGCCTGCTTTTTGGTTATGATACCGGTGTTATCTCGGGCGCCCTCCTCTTCATTAAACAACAGTTCGCCCTTTCGGCGACGATGCAAGAGGTGGTGACCAGTGCCGTGTTGGTGGGCGCGGTAGTCGGCGCTGCCGCCGGTGGAGCGCTGGCCGACCGTTTTGGACGGCGCAGAATCATCATCGCGGCTGCTATCGTTTTTGCCCTGGGCGCCGTGGGCACGGCGGTGGCGCCGGCGATTGGTTGGCTGATCGCCGGCCGGATCGTGGTAGGTACTGCCATCGGGATAGCTTCCTTCGCCGCACCGCTTTATATCTCAGAGGCAGCCCCGCCCAGCGTGCGTGGCTCGCTGGTTTCCCTGAACCAATTGGCGATCACGCTGGGGATCGTCGTCTCGTACCTGGTGGACTACGCCCTGTCCGGTCTGGGTGCATGGCGCTGGATGTTTGGGCTGGCGGCGATTCCAGCCACGATTTTGGGCACCGGGATGCTTTTCTTACCGGATAGCCCCCGTTGGCTGGTCAGCCGCAAAATGTTGGACAAAGCACGCACGGTTCTCGAGCGAATCCGGGACACCACCCACGTGGACGACGAGTTAGGCGATATCCAGCGCAGCGAGCAGGTACAAACCGGCGAATGGGCAGAGCTGCTGCAGCCACTGGTAAGACCGGCACTGGTAGTCGGTATCGGCCTGGCCATCTTCCAACAGGTGACGGGTATCAACACCATCATCTATTACGCCCCCACGATTTTTGAGTTTGCCGGCCTCGGCTCGGCGGCGGTATCCATTCTGGCCACGGTAGGCGTCGGCGTGATGAACGTGCTGATGACCATCGTGGCCATCAGATTGGTCGATCGCGTCGGGCGGCGTCCCTTGTTATTGATCAGCATGGCCGGAATGATCCTGAGTCTGGGGGTGTTGGGCCTGGCTTTCCTGCTGCCCAATCTGCTGAACGTCCTGGGATGGATCGCCGTAGGGAGTCTGGTAGTTTACGTGGGCTCATTTGCTGTCGGCCTGGGGCCTGTTTTCTGGCTGCTGATCTCGGAGATTTACCCGCTAAAGATCCGCGGCCTGGCTATGAGCATCGCCTCCATTGTCAACTGGGGGGCTAATCTGGTCGTCGCCCTGACCTTTCTCACCTTGACGCAAGTCCTGGGGCGTCCCGGAACGTTTTGGTTGTACGGCGTGGTGGGCGTCGGGGCCTGGCTGTTTGCCTATTTCCTGGTGCCGGAGACCAAAGGACGGACCCTGGAAGATATAGAGGCGCATTGGCGCGCCGGCCGGCACCCGCGCGAGATGGGCAAGGGATGAGCCAGGAGAGATGATAGTGCCCTATACCTGGGCATAGCCAAAGGTAGAGAACATAAGGGGCCAAAGCCTATGGGGCTATCTGAAGGTGAGGAATACGCTTATGACACCACCAAATCAAGTATCTAGTGATCAACCGGAGGCTCAGCCAATAATCGGGCAGCCACGCATTGGGAGACCCTCATGGTCTGCCATCACACCCTCCGATGCCTGGTGGCACATCGCCGGGGCGGGCGCTATTGCCATTGCCCTGGGGCTGGGGATGCTGTGGGGCATCTCGTTGCTGGCCCGGCCCCTGGCTCTCCTGGCCTTTGGGATCACGCTGGCCGAGTCGCTGGCGCCGATCGCGAACTGGCTGAGCCGTTGGCTGCCACGCGCCATCGCAGTTGTCCTGGTCTACCTGGCCTTGCTGTTGGTGCTGGCAGCAATTGGCTATGCCTTGATTCCCACACTGGCCAGCCAGATCCGGGAAGCCAGTAACCGCATCCCGGACCTGGTCACCATCATCCAGCAGTGGCTCGCCAGTCGAAACCTGCAAGTCAGCGGGAATGTGCTCAACGCGCTCACCTCTCAAATCGGCAGCGTGAGCTCGGCCCTGGTATCACTGCCAGTCGCGCTCTTCTCGTCGCTCCTCGATATTGTGGTGATATTCTTCATCTCGATTTACTGGCTGATGGAGGCACCGGCCATACGAGATTTCTTTCTCTCCCTTTTTCCAGGAGGGCGTCGTGAGCGGGTGGGCGGTGTGTTGGACAAGATGGGCCAGCAAATGGGCGGCTTCATCCGCGGCGCGTTCCTCGACGGCCTGGTCATCGGCACTTCGACGTACGTTGGGCTCTATCTGCTCGGCATCAATTACGCCCTCGTCCTGGGTCTACTCGCCGGGTTGTTGGAGTTTGTGCCCTGGGTGGGGCCGATTATCGCGGCGGTGCCCCTGGTGGGCAGCGCGCTCCTGCAATCGCCGACCAAGGCACTCCTGGCCCTGGGCTTCGTGCTTGTGCTGCATCAGTTTGAAGGCAATATCGTACTCCCGAACATTATGGGCACGCAGACCGCGATCTCGCCGCTGCTGGTGATCCTGGCGCTCCTCGCCGGGGGGGCGATCGGCGGCATCCTGGGGGCCATCATCGCCATCCCGCTGGCCGCAGCCCTGCGGGTGTTTGTGCGAGAGGTGATCGCTCCAGCCGTGCGCCGCCAGACAGGGGCGGTCATGCCTGAGGCTGAGACGGCAGGAGGAGAAACGCCATAAGCAACAAAGGGCCAGCAAATGGATGTTCTATGATGAAGCCAAAGTTTCGCCCAGGTGTCATTCCGAACGAAGTGAGGAATCCCTGAGACATGGCACAAACCTATGCCCCCGATGGCCAAAAATCATTGGATGGCCTCAGGGATTCCTCACTACGTTCGGAATGACATGGGGGATTCTATACCCAGGTGCGGGTATTGCATTAAGCCGGTGCAGTTACGATGAAATATCAATTTACAGGAGGAAGTACCTATGCTGAAAGAATCGAACGTCGGGGAGGCTGGCTGGGAAAGCCGTGCCGGGCTCAGCCGCAGAGAGCAGCTCTTTGAGGTCTCCGCCTTCCTTTTCCTCATTGTACCGTCCCTGGCACTTTCCTTCTTCGCGGTCAAGCAGGGGACTTTGAGCTTCGTGCTCACCGCAGTTGCGACCATCCTGCGCGACCTGGCCCTGGTCAGCCTGATCCTCTTCTTTATCTGGCGCAACCGCGAAGCCATCATGAGAATCGGCTGGTCGTTCAAGAACGGCTGGAAGGACATCGTCCTGGGGGTGGTGCTGTTCATCCCGCTCTTCTACGGGGCCGGCCTGCTGGAAAATGCCCTGCATCAAGCCGGGTTCAGCGTCCCGTCGACGCCCACGCCTTCCTTCCTGGCCGCGCAAGGTATTATGGAGATCGTGCTGGCCTTCGTCCTGGTGGTGGTCGTCGCCGTGGCGGAGGAGACCATCTTCCGGGGATATCTCATCCTGCGCTTCAGGACCCTGACTGCCAGCACGGTGGTGGCGATCCTGCTTTCGGCCTTCGTCTTTTCGCTGGGGCACGGCTACGAGGGAACGGCGGGGGTGGTCACCGTGGGGACCATGGGGGCGGTCTTCGCCATCATTTACGTGTGGCGCAAGAGCCTGGTCGCACCCATGGTGATGCACTTCCTGCAGGACTTCATCGGCATCGTCCTGCTGCCCTTGCTGGGGATGGGGTGAGGCGGTTCGTCTGCGTTTAAAATGTAAACGCGGTGCACCTATCATCAGGAGGCATTCAAATGAAGACGCAATCCATGGTTGACTTGATCCTCAGGGCAGTGGCCCTGGCGATGGGTGTGGCGGTCGTCGTCCTGGCGATTCTCGGCTCTGCCAGCTTTCAGACGCTTGCCATATTGCTCGGACTGGGCCTGTTTGCTATCGCCCTCTGGTCTTTCCAGAGCCTGGAATAAGAGGCACTTTACTGGCGAGCACAACAAATCTAGTTCCAGTAGCCAAAGCATTATATACCCAGCAAACGTGGGTATTGTCAGATCTGTTCTGTTGCGATTGGCTGCCGTTCCAGAACACAGATTGGCAGGATGTAACGGATTTTTGGCCAGTCATTGACGCATCCGTTACATCCTGCGCATCCGTTGTTCTTATAATACCCGCGTGCGTTGGGTA
>JAHELX010000675.1 GCA_024643945.1 Anaerolineales bacterium | reverse complement strand
CCTACACCCTGGGCTATGAAGATATGCTGTGGCATCTCTGCCGGCATTTGACCTCCCACGTAAACGCCTGGGAGTCGGGACGCCTGATCTGGGTGGCCGATATCGTCAGCTTTGCCGAGCGCTTCGTGGCAGAGATTGACTGGGAGCGAATCCGGCGTCAACACCCAGGCGTCCTGGATACGCTGTCGCTGCTCCATTTTATAACGCCCTTGTCGGATGAGTTATTGAGCAGGGCGCCCATCACGATCGAGCGTACACCCCGGGGAATTGGGGTAGACTACCAGGGTTGGCCCCGAACCCGGCGCGCGGACTGGCGAGAAAGAGGCTACCGGCGCGTTTTACGCGATACCCTCTGTCCGTCGGAATGGTGGCTGCGCCTGCGCTACACTCTGGGCAGCGCTCGCCCGCTGTTCTGGTATCGCTGGGTGCGCCATCCCCTTTACATCCTGGGCCATGTCGTGCGAGCCTGCCTCGAATGGATAGGGTGGCCTACGCCCCTTGAACTGGCGGCAGGACGTCAGCCAAAGTGACCCGATTCGGACGCATTCAGCCTCGGCTGTAGGGGCACCCCCCTTGCGGGTGCCCAAGCCGGGCGCACCCATAGGCCCTTTAGGGAGGCTCAGCCCTTACAACCCATGTTGAACCTACCCCACAGACCTTCAAGAGGAAGCTATGCTTTCATCCAGAAGACCCTGCCAAAAACCTGATTACCGCCTGGAAATGATCGACGGTGAGTTGCTTCTGTTTCACCCAGGCCAGACTAAGATCCTTTATTGCAACCCAACCGCCTCCCTGGTTTGGCAACTGTGCGATAGCCGGCGCACCGGCCAGGAAATCACGACCCTCCTGGCCGAGGCCTTTCCCGAGGACGCCGAGACTATTGCCACTGACGTCGAGGCCACCTTGCGCCAGTTCCTGCGACACGGAGCGATTGAGTTTGGCTGAGGGTGATGGAACCAGCCCGCAGTTGCGGGCGACTGAGGGGTAAGTAATGGGAACGCGACTCATTACCTTCGCCGGCAATACGTTGGCTATTGAATACAGTGGTGACCGGCTGGCGCGTATTGTCGCTTTCTTATACCAGTATATCCCGGCTGACAACGACATTCCGCCCCGCCTGACCTATCGCCTGCTATCCGAGGACGGGCCCGAGCGGCTGACGCTTTACCGAGGCGATACCTTGCTTTACGCGGGGGAGTCGGGAGCCATTTTGGCCGAACTGTTGTTGAGCGACACCTGCCATCACCTGGCCGCCCACAGCCAGGGCGGGCTCTTATTTCACGCCGCAGGCCTGGCTGTGGGCGGCCAAGGGCTGCTCTTACCGGGCGGGATTGGCGGCGGCAAAAGCACCCTGGCTGCCTGGCTGGTGATGAAGGGCCTGGATTATCTCACCGACGAGTTGGTCTTTGTGCCCGAGGGAACGGAGGCCATGCAAACCTTCACCCGCCCCCTGAATCTAAAAAACCCCGCCAGAGCCGTGTTGCAAGACCGATTTGATTTCAAGACAAATGCCCCCCATATTTTGAGCGGCCCCCACTCTTTTTTAGTTCCACCCACTTTGTTGAAGCCTGCCAACAGGCTGAGCGAGCCGCCCTTGAGCCTGATCCTCTTTCCGCATTACCTGCCGGACTGCGATTTCAGCTTGAACCCTCTCTCTAAAGCTCAGGCCGGTTTAGAGCTGATGCAATGCCTGGTCAATGCCCGCAACCTGCCCGAACATGGTTTCCCCGAAGTCACACGCCTGGTCAGGCGGGTACCGGCCTACAAAATGAGCTATGCCCATTTCGACCAGTTGGGCGAGTGTGTCGAGAGCGTGTTGCAATCCGCGTTGCCACAAGCGCCAGAGCGCGTATAATAGACAGAGGGTCGGCATGCTTAGCCGCCCTCGCCGCATACTGGCTGATTGCGGACAGCAGCAGCGCCGCGCACAAGCAAGTATGAAGTGGCCGATGAATGGGAGCTATTATGCCTGAAGCGCCCGTAGCAGACGTACCGGCGAACGTGCCATCCAGGGATGCGCTCCTGGTGACGAAACTCTACATTCCTTATGCGCGACCCACGCAGGGCGTCGTCCCCCGTCCACGCCTGCTGGATCGGCTCAGCCATGAGCTGGCGAGCCGGCTCATCCTCGTCTCCGCGCCGGCCGGCTTTGGCAAGACCACGCTCTTGAGCGAATGGCTCGCTGTGTGCGGGCGTCCCGCTGCCTGGCTTTCCCTCGATGCCGCCGATAACGACCCGGTGCGGTTTCAGCGTTACCTGGTTGCCGCCCTGCAAACCGTCGCGCCCCAGATTGGCGGAACGGCCCAGGAGTTATTGCGTTCGCCGCAGCCGCCGCCGGTGGAGTCAATCCTGACGCTGCTGGTCAACGAGATTTGTTCTCTGCCGGATCATCTGATCCTGGTTCTCGACGACTACCACACGATAGAGGCTGCTGCTGTCCATAACGCCATGGCTTTCCTGCTCGACAACCTGCCGCCGCGCCTGCACCTGGTCATTGCCACACGTGCCGACCCTCCCCTGCCGCTGGCTCGTTGGCGCTCGCGCAGCCAACTGGTCGAGATTCGTACCGACGACTTGCGCTTCACGCCCGATGAATCCGCCACATTCCTCAATCAGGTGATGGGACTGAGCCTTTCCGTGGAGGACATCGCCGCTCTGGAGTCGCGCACCGAGGGCTGGATCGTGGGGCTGCAGATGGCGGCCATTTCAATGCAGGAGAGGACGGATGCCGCCGCTTTCATTCGGGCCTTCTCAGGCAGCCATCACTACGTTATGGATTATCTGGTCGAAGAAATCCTCAGCCGCCAACCTGAAGACATTCGGACATTCCTGCTGCAAACCTCGATCCTGGAGCGGCTGGCGGGCTCCTTGTGTGACGCAGTGACGGGCCAGGCCAGGAGCCAGGCAGTGTTGGAGAGATTGGAGGAGGCCAACTTGTTCCTGGTACCGCTGGACGACGAGCGGCGCTGGTATCGCTACCATCACCTCTTTAGGGACGTGCTTCGCGCCAAGCTGCGACGCGAATACCCGGCGCAGGAGATTCAAACTTTGCACCGCTCGGCCAGCCAGTGGTACGAGCAACACGGTCAGATTGACAAAGCCGTGCGACATGCGTTGCAGGTGAAGGATTTTGACCGCGTCGCCGCCCTGATCGAGCAATTTGCCGGCTTAGTGCTGCAGCGTGGCGAGCTGGCGACGCTCTTGCGTTGGCTGGGTGCGTTGCCTGACACGCTAGTCCGCACATCACCCCGGCTCAGTGTGATCTATGCCTGGACGCTACTGGCCAGCAGCCAATTCGAGGCTGTAGAGCCGAGGTTACAGGATGTCGAACGGGCGCTGGGCATCGCCGCAGATCGAGCGGCCAAAGATCCGACGCTCTCAGTTGACCTTCGCGGCGCGTTGGGAGAAGTGCTGTGCATCCGCGCCAACCTGGCCTTTCACCACGCCGACCTGCCGCGCGTGCTGACCCTGTCGCAGCAAGCGACAGACTGCCTGACCGATGATGTAGAGACAGGCCTCTTTCACACGCGGCCCATGCTCCGGGGCGTCGTCACGTTTAACACCGCTCTGGCCCACGAGTTCAGCGGCGACGTCCGTCTGGCCAGCGAGATGTTTGACGAAACCATTGCCCTCAGCCGCCCGATCAACAATGCGCACCTGGTAATGCTGTCGTTCAGCCATCTGGCGCATATGCAAAGCATTCAAGGACGATTGCGCC
>JAHELX010000674.1 GCA_024643945.1 Anaerolineales bacterium | reverse complement strand
AGGGATAGGGCCGGCCTGCTGGCTGCCAGCCGCTTCGAGGCGTTGGAGCGTTACATCGTCTCTACCCTGGACGAAGCGGAGCGTATCCGCCTCAAGCTGCTCAACCCTCTGGGCGTGGGTGCCCACCTGGTAGATAAGTACTTGCAGGTCGTTGATGAACGTCTTGACTTGCTCAAGGAAGACTTTTCCAGCATCGAAGACATCGATCGGCAACTGGCCGTTTACAAAGAGGACATGGCCCGCGATTTCCGCTACCGCCTGGCCGATGTAGAGAACGTGTTGCACGACTTTGAGAATCGGGGCATGGAATTCTTCGACGAGACGATGCGACTGGCGCGAGTCTTTGATCTGATAAACAAATCGAAGCTGAAGGCCGACTTTACGCACAAGGTGATTGGCGATGCTCCAAAGATCATCGAGCAACGCGTTACCGATGTCATTGATTGGTTGGTCTCCAGCGATTTGCGCCAGTGGCAGGCCGTGATGGACCATCTGACCCGCCGTCGCGCCGAGCACGGTGACCGTATCCTCGGCCAGGTGGGGGGCAGCTTCGACTACGACCGCGCCCGCCTGCTGGAAACGGTGGGACGCGCTGCACAGCGCGCCATCGAGGTCTACGACCAAGAAGCCGAGTCAACTCGTCTGGCTGAGTCGGTACAGATGGCTGTGACCAGCACGGCCCTGGTCGAGGTGGGTGCCATTGGCCTGGGAACCATCTTCACCATTCTCGCCACCAGCACCATGCTCGACGTGACCGGCCTTTTGGCCGCCAGTACGGTCGCCGTGTTGGGCCTGTTCGTTATTCCCGCCCGCCGGCGCCAGGCCAAGCACGAACTGCGCGAGAAGATTGAGGCCATGCGCCAACAATTGATGACGGCCCTCACCGGACAATTCGATCGGGAGCTGGAACGCAGCCTGCAGCGCATTAACGAAGCCATTGCTCCCTACACTCGCTTTATCCGTGCCGAGCATGAACGGCTGACCGACAGCCGCGATGAGATGACGCGCATTCGCGAGGGGTTGGCCCGGCTCAAGGCGCAAATCGAAGCGATCTGAGACGCTAGGTATGACTTCCCAACCGCCTGACTTGCTTGCTACCCTCCGCCAACACTTCGGCTTTGACACCTTCCGTCCCGGCCAGGAGGCAGCCATTCGCCGCGTACTGGCTCGTCAGCACACGCTGCTGGTGATGCCCACGGGTGCCGGCAAATCCCTGGCCTACCAGCTCCCGGCTCTGCTCCTGCCTGGCCTGACCCTGGTCATTTCTCCCTTGATCGCCTTGATGAAAGATCAGGTAGATGCGCTCCTCGACGCCGGATTACCCGCCACCTACATCAACAGCAGCCTGCCTTCCGGTGAGCAGACGCGTCGTATGCGGGCCATGCGCGAAGGGCACGTCAAGCTGATCTACATCGCGCCCGAACGTCTACGCTCCAACCGTTTCGTCCGTGCGCTGACCAACGTCCCGGTCAGCTTGCTGGCTGTGGATGAGGCGCACTGTGTCTCTCAATGGGGCCACGACTTCCGCCCTGACTATCTGCAAATCCGCCCGGCGTGGGAGGGGCTGGGCCGCCCCGTCCTGCTGGCGACGACCGCTACCGCCACCCCCCAGGTGCAATCCGACATCCTTAAACTTCTCGGTCCGGCCGATTCTGATCGTATCGTTACCGGCTTCAATCGGCCCAATCTCACCTTCGAAGTCCACTACGCCGCCGATGACGATGCCAAATTGCGCACCTTGCGCCAATTGTTCCAGCCTGCCCCCCCTGAGCCCACCAGCGGAAGCCAGGCGCAAAAGGAACGGGCCGGCAGCTTCCTCATCTACGCGGCTACCCGTCGCGCTGCCGAGGAGGTAGCTGCCTTCGTCCGCGACGTGGTCGGTTTGCGTGCCGACGCCTATCACGCCGGCCTCGGCCCCGATGTGCGTCATCGCGTGCAAAGTGCCTTTATGAGTGACCATCTACCCGTCGTCGTCGCCACCAATGCCTTCGGCATGGGGATAGATAAACCCGACATCCGGGCGGTGATTCACTACCACATCCCGGCCACCGTCGAGGCCTATTACCAGGAGGCCGGCCGCGCCGGGCGCGATGGCTTGTCCGCTCGTTGTGTGCTTCTCTTCTCCCCCGACGATCGCCGCTTGCAGGCCTGGTTCATCGACTCCGATACCCCTGGCCTGGACGATCTGCGCGCCCTCCACGCGCTGGTGGGCCGCGTGGCCCAGGACGGCGAGGCCCTGATCAGCCGGGATGAGTTGGCCGACGCCACCGGGCTGCATCCGGTCAAGGTGCGTGTCACCCTCAGCGAGCTGGAGCAGGCCGGCGCGCTGCTTCACCTGGGTGACGAGGCTGGCTTTTTGCGCTGGCGTGTTCTTTCCCCGGCAAAAGGGGCGCTGGAAGCCCGAGCTCGGGCGATCGCCACTCGGGCCGACCATCGCCATCAATTGTTGAGCCAGATGATCGGCTATGCTGAGTCCGAGGCCTGTCGTCGTCGCTATTTGCTCGACTACTTCGGCGATGATGGTTCCTCCCAGCTCCCTGTTGACTCAGTCCCCGTAGGGGCGGGCTGTTGCGACAATTGCCGGACTACTGGCAACGTGACCGACCTGCCCCCGGCCAAATCAGCCGAGGACTGGATCCCCCTGGTTGTGCTGGAAACGACCCGCACCCTGCCCCGGCCGGTGGGGCGCAGGCGGCTGGCACAGATTCTCAAAGGCTCCCAGGCGCGAGATGTCCTGCGCATGGGGTACCACCGCCATAAGTTCCACGGCAAGCTGGCCTATCTGAAACAGGAACGTATCACGGCCATCATCGATGCACTGATTGAGACCCGCTACCTGGCCCTGACGGGTGACCGGCTCCCGGTGCTGACTCTCACCTCAACCGGGCTCGCGGCGCTGAAGGCGCGTGCCGCCATTCCTCTGCCGGTGCGCGTGACCGCCTCCATCAAAGGGGTTGCGCAGGAGGCGCAGGGAGGGGCTGCCCCCTCCACCACCGTGAGCGAGACGCTCGCCTTGTACCGCCAGGGACTCACCCCGGCTCAGATTGCCGAAGCGCGGGGGCGTTCGATCAGCACCATTTACGGTCACCTGGCCCAGTTGATCGCCGAGGGGGAGGTTGAATTGGAAAGCGTCGTCGTCGCCGACGTGATTGCCCGGGTGCGCGCGGTGCTGGAGGAGACCGGGACAGAACGGTTGGCGCCCATCAAGGACCGCCTGCCCGATACGATTTCTTACGGCGAGATAAAGTGCGTGATCGCCGGACTTGGAACGACCGTCGCGCCGCGGGTGGGCACGCCAGATCGTGGTCGCCCTGAAACAGAAAATGTGATTCTCTCTGCTGTTGCCGACCTGTCGGGCTTGCTCAGTCGGAGTGGGCTGGCGAAGTTGCTGACCGGTTCACCATCAGATCGGATAGCTCCCCATCGCGACCATCCCCTTTATGGCGCGCTGCACGATGGCTGGGGACGTCAGGAACTGACAGCCGAGATTGATCGCCTCATCGCTCAAGGATTATTGGTCAATCGACAAGGGAAACTTATACTCTCGCTTACCGGCCGAGCCCGCTTGCAGCAGGGCCCTCATCTGACACCCAAAATCTCTACGGAAGGATAAAGAAAGGATATGCAAAGCAAGGTTGCCGTTTTAGAGACCTCACCCCGCGCGGTTCTGGCTGACTATCACCGGCTGATGAACCTGGCCGGGTATCAAGACGTCATCGC